>JALHOX010000192.1:8114-8615 GCA_022842805.1 Phycisphaerae bacterium
CAGAACGAGCGACGTGGCGGCGACGGTCGTCAGACCGTCGAGACCGGGGCCGTTCAGAATCAGCGAGATCACGTCGGCCAGGTAGCCGCGCCGCGTGACGCCGGAGCGATAGTGCGGCATCACCGGATTCACGAGTTCGAGCAGGTGAAAGACCGTGATGCCGGCGAAAAAGACGATGATGAGCGTGAGCAACAGGCGGACCTCCGCGGGTCGCGCGGCGGGCTTGGATCGTCCGTGAGAGCTTTCGCCAGCCGTGACGAAATGTTAACAATCGGCGCTGGTTTTTGGGGGAGCGCCATCCGGAATATGCCCGGACGAAGCCGCGACCGTCGGCAAACCGTCGCCGCACTCCGGGCAGCGCGGGGCCGGCGTCTCGCGCAGGTCATAACCGCATCGGCGGCAGAGGCGCAGGCCGGCGGAGTGCAGGTAGGCGTCAAACGCCGTCCGGACCATGTTTCGCAGCGGCTGCATGCTCAGCACCGCGAGGCCCAGCGCGGCGAG
>JALHOX010000193.1:0-3421 GCA_022842805.1 Phycisphaerae bacterium
CGACGAACGCTTCGCGCAGCTCGTCGTGTGCGGGTACTGCCGCTCGAGCATCATTCTCGACCAGCGCGCCGCGCGCGTCGCCGGTCAGATGAACGCGTTGCTGCAAAGCCCGGGTCCGCTCTACGTCGGGGCGACGGGCAAGCTCGGCGCAAAGCGATTTCAGGTGCTGGGGCGGGTTCGCTATGGCTACGCCAACGGCCTCTGGGACGAATGGTTCCTGCTCTTCGACGACCAGACGCCGATGTGGATCAGCGAAGACGAGCGCAGCTTTTCGCTCGAGACCATGCGCCGGGAGGTCGACCCGCCGATCGCCTTCGAACAGGCCGAGGTGGGCCGCATCGTCGAGATCGAAGGCGACAGCTATCACATCGACGAACGCGACGTCGCCACCTGTGAAGGCGGCGAGGGGCAGTTGCCCTTCGAGGTGGTCGGCGGGGCCAAGACCGCGTTCCTCGACCTGTCCAGCGGCGAGCGCTTTGCGACGATTGAGTTCGATCTAACCGCGTTGCAGCGCGACGCCGAGCCCAGCGCCCGCGTGTACCTCGGCAAGCGCATCGAGGCCGCCGAACTGAAGGTCGATGTGCCCAAGGCCGATTGGGCGCAGCGCGACGCACTCTCGGCCGAGCGGCCCGCCGGCGCGGAGGGACGGGAGCGCATCGTGCGCAGCGCCGCCTGGTCGCAGCGGCTGAATTGCGCCGGCTGCGGCGCGACGTTGCCCAAGCCCGACAACGACGACCAGACCACGCTGGTCTGCAAGCAGTGCTCGCGGACCTACGACCTCAATCGTCGCACGCTGGCTTGCGCCACTTGCGAGACCGTGGTCGAAATCGCCGGCGGCGAGGCGGCCCGGCTGGCGAGCTGTCCGCGATGCGGAAACGGCTTCGACATCTCGAAGGCCGAGATCACGCCGCTCGGACTGATGCGACAGGGCAATCGTCCGCGCTCGCTGGCGCTGCGGCTTGCGCAGCAGGTGAAACACTCAGGCGAGAGCTACCGCGTCGCCGGCATCGTGCGCTACATCGACGCGGAGCACGGGCCGACCTACTCCTGGGCCGAATATCTGCTCCATTCCGACAAACTCGGCTATCGCTACCTGGTCTGCGAAAACGGCCACTGGTCGTGGTGCGAGGAGCTTTGGGAGCGCCCCACGGCGGACCTGCGCGGGCACAACCCGGGGCAGAAACTGCGATTCCTGCGCAAAGATTGGACCGTGATCGAATCGCGTCGCAACGGGGCGAAAATCGACTGGGTCGAAGGCGAACTGCCCTGGATCGCGCAGCGCGGCGACACGATCAGCTATCTCGATGCGGCGCATCCGCCGGAGCTGCTGAGCATTTCCTGGACCGCCCGTGAACAGGAATACTTTCGCTCGACTTATCTGCCGATTTCGCAGGTCGAGACGATGCTCGGCGTCGCGCGCGACAAACTGCCGCCGCGCGTCGGCGTCGCGCCGCACCAGCCTTATCTCAGTACGCGATTCCGCCGCGAGGCGCTGGTGATCATGCTGGCGCTGAGCGTGGCGGCGTCGTTTCTGGGCATCGCGGCCTGCAGCCAGAAGGGTACGAGCGTCGCCTCGTTTTCTCTGGGAAACGCGACCGAGTCGGAGGAGTTTCTTTCGTCGAGCTTCACAATCGCCGAAGCGCCGACGGTATGCCGGGTCGAGTTCACGGCCACCAACATGGCGAACTCGTGGAGCTATCTGGAGGTGGGGCTGGTCAACGAGGCCGAGGAAGTGCTGCTCGATTTCTCAGCCGAGATGTCCTTTTACTCCGGTGTGGAGGGCGGCGAGAGCTGGCGCGAGGGCAACCCCACCTGCACTCGAAACTTCCGCGTCGAGAAGCCCGGCGTCTATCGCTTTCTCGTGCAGGGGGTCCACGGCTTTGAGAACAACCCGCAAGCGCCGGGGCCGGGGCATGAAGTGCAGGCGACCGTCTATCAGGGCGCGGGCATCTCGCGCTATCACTGGACCCTCGCGGGCGGCGCGCTGGCTTGGATCCTGGTCGAGTTGATCCGCCGCGGAGCGCACGAGGCGCGGCGCCAGGCGAACATCGAGACCGAGGACGGCGAGGATTGAGAGCGCGAAAGAACGCGCCTTTTTTTGTAGAAAGCACGCTCGTCGCTGCCTAGCATCAACTTGCAAATCGCGGCGGAAAGCCGCCACGAACCCACATCCTTCGCACCTCAGGAGAAACACCGGAAACGAGCAAAATACGTTCCGACGACTCGACAAAATTTGGACGCGGACCCTGTTCGGAAACAACGGGGGGCAAGGAGAAATCCCATGTCGCGTCTTGCAATTCCCCTCGGCATGCTGCTGGCGGCATTCGCCATAGGCCAGCAGGCAATCACCCCGGCGACTGAGTGCAAGTCCGATCCTCGCCCGGAATGGGCGAAATTCACGCCGCCGTGGGAGCCTCATGCAATCAAAGATGAACCGATGATCGGCATCATCCCGCCGACACTCGCGGTCGGCGACGGAACCGTAGCCGAGATGGGCGACGGCGTGCCCGTCGATGCGGGGCGATGGGTCAATGACAAGCCTGTGACGCTCGCGGCGCGGCAGTCGGTCGAGCCCGCGCTCGTGGTCCTGCCCGACGGACGGATGTTCGTCGCGGTCGAAGATCACGGCGATCACGACGGCTGGATTTCCATTCACCAGTCGACCGATGGCGGCGAGACCTGGGCATGGCGCATCAGCTTCCGCACCGGTTCGGAAGCGCGAAACCCGGCGATCAGCTTCGCATCACGCGCGGATCAGGAGTACTTGTTTCTGGCCTACGAAGCGACCGCTTCAACCGACACCAAGCAGGTCGTGCTGATTCGCGTTGATCCCCAAAACCTCACCTGGCATCCGGTCACGATCGAATCAAACATCGTCGCGACCGCCGACATCCACCCGCGCCTCTGCACCGACGACGCACTGTATGAGGTGTACTACGTCTATGTGGTCTACGCGGTGAACGCGATCGACTATCACGCGGTCATGTTCGCACGCAGCACGGACGCGGGCGACACCTTCTCGACGCCCGCCAATATCACGGGCGGAAGCGAGACGTCGGTCTTCGTGCCGCAACCCGACATCGCTTTCGGCACGGGCGGACTGTTTGTCGCATTTGAAAAGCCCGGCTGGAGCGGGTCGAGCTGGACCAATCAGGTCTGGGTGACGCGCAGCGGCAACTTTGGAACGGCGTGGAGCGAGCCGCTTCAGCTCACCGCGCTCACACTCGGGGCCTCGCGACCGGCCGTCGCCGCGGCGATTGGCGCAACGACGGTGATCGTGGCGTACACCCGTCCGTATTCGACCGATTCCGATATTCAGTTCGCCTATTCGGCCGATTCGGGCGCAACGTGGTTCATGAATCGCTGGCTGCCCTGGACCGCGGCCAATGAAAAGTCGGTCGCCGTGGGCGTGACCCACAAC
>JALHOX010000193.1:3431-8597 GCA_022842805.1 Phycisphaerae bacterium
ACACCTCCGCCGCCATCACAACGCCCGCAACCTGGGCCTCCACGATGATCGTCAACGAGGACAATCTGGCCAGCAGCACCTACGCGCGTCCATCGCTCTGCAGCGACCCGACGCAAACAGTCGCCGAGGAAGCCTGCCTGGTCTGGACCGACATGCGGGAAGGCGCATATCGCATCTACTTCGACGCCGGATTCCGACATATCGGCGATATGAACTGCGACGGCTTCGTGACGGTGGGTGACATCGGCGGATTCGTGCTGGCGCTGACGAATCCGACCGAATACGCCGCAACCTACCCGGGCTGCGACATCATGAACGGCGATGTCGATGGAAACGGCTTTGTCACCGTCGGCGACATCGGCGCATTTGTGGCGCTGCTCACGAGTTGATCGGCGACAGGGTCAGTGAACAGGGGGCGAACTGGGAAGGAAGCACCGGGGGGGCTTTCGCTTAGCTATTTCGTCGCGGCTGCTGGTCAGACTGGCTCTTGCCCAGCGTCGCCATGATCGCCTTCACGAGCTCTTCGGGCACGGCGGCGAGCTCGGGGTTCTTCACATGGCAGCAGCAGGCGCGCTCGGCGGCGATCGTCTTGCGATAGGAGTCGAGATAAAGCATGCAGGGCTTGCAGCAGGCGATGTGGCGTTCGAAGGCGGCGGCCTGCTCCCGCGGCAGCTCGCCGTTGACGTAGTCGCAAAGAAATTGCTCGATATGTTCGCGACAGGTCATTCGAAAATCACCTCGAAAAATGCTCGTCCAGCAGAGCTTTGAGCGCCTGGCGGGCGCGGTGCAGCCGGGTCTTCACGGCATTCTCGGTCAAGTCCAAAGCGCGGGCGGTTTCGAGCGTATCCAACTGTTCGATGTCCCGCAGCAGCAGCACGGTGCGATACGCATCGGGCAGCCGCCCGATCAATTCGTGAACTTTCGCACGCGTTTCCTTTTCCTCAAGCGCCATCGGCAAATCGTCGCGCCAGGCGGCCGACGAAGTCTGCATCAACCCTTCGCCATCGAAGCGCGGCAGCAATTCGTCGATCGAAGTTTCGGGCCGACGGCTTTTGGAGCGCAGTCGCATCAGAGCCGCGTTGACCACGATGCGGTGCAGCCATGTCCCCAGCCGCGACTGGCCCTCAAACTGGCCCAGATTTCGAAACGCGCCGAGAAACGCCTCCTGGACTGCGTCCTGGGCGTCTTCCTCGTTTCGCAACAGACGCCGAGCGACGGCCAGCATGCGCCCGCCGTGCAGGCGCACAAGCTGCTCATACGCCGTCGGATCGCCGCCGCGGAGAGCCGCGACCAGGCGCGACTCGTCCATAACCTCTGTTGCGGGAGCGACCGTGGGAGTTTCAGGCATTGACATGACAATATCTCGATTTCGGTCAATCTCAAAACGGAAAGGAGCGCTCGAAGGGGTGGGGGCGGGGGGATCCTGGGCCGGCGGCGACCGGATTCATAGCGGGCCGCTGCTTGCGCAACGGGCCCCGCGAATCGTGCGGGGCCCGTGCGTGGGAGGAACCACTCCGCGAGCGTCGCGGAGGTTTATTCGGCCTTGATCGCGATCCGCCGTGCGACAGTCCTCGGCGCCTTCGGCAGGCGGATCGTCAGCACGCCGTTCGTCAGCTTGGCCTCGACCTTGTCGGCGTCGACCTCAGCCGGCAGCGACAGCGTGCGGGCAAAGGTGCCGATGCGGCGCTCCGTGCGATGCACGCGGGCATTCTCCGGCGTACTCACTTCGCGCTTGCCGCGGAGCGTGAGCGTGTCGGCCGTCACCGTCAGGTCCAGATCCTTTTCCGCGACGCCGGGCATCTCAGCCTCGATCACCAGCGTGTCGCCATCTTCCCAGGCGTTCATGGCCGGAACGAAGACATTGGCGAGACCGGTTTCGATCGGACGAACGCCGTCGAAGTCAAAGAGGTTGTCGAACTCCCGGCGGAAGACGTCGAACAGATTCGGATTCAGGGGGTTGCGAATGGCCAACATGGTTGTTTCTCCTTCTTCTCGGTCTGGCTCGCGGCCCGGCCCATCCGGTCGCGCGAGCGGGTTTATCGGTTTTTGTCACTTCACTTCTGCCCATCGTCCGCAACTCGCGAATCGTGGCGACGGGCATGCGGGAGAGAGAAATGCAACCGGTGTGCCAGAGGGTTTGGCCGAGAAAAATGTGGGATTTGAGCCGAATTTCGAGGGTTTTGGGCGGATAACGCGCGCCGCGGGCGGTCAGGCTGACAGGGGTGGCAGGCAGTCGATCGGACTGCCGCCCCGCTGATTCATTGCTCCACGCACACGAGCCCGCGTCAGCCGCGCAGGCTCAACCGGCCGCCCGCCTCCACGCGAATCACCCAATCCGGATTCAAAGGCGAGTGCTTGTTGATATTCGCAAACATCACGCGGACGCGGTGCTCGCCGGGCGCGAGATTCGGCGGCAGCGTCGCGCGCAGCCGATAGCCCTCGTTCGTGAACTCGTGCGAAATGCGCCCGCCGTCGAGCGTGACCACGACCGAGTCGCTCAGGATCATCTGTCGCTCGTGGCCCCAGGCCTTGCGCCCGCGGAGGCCGTCGTCGAGTTCGAATTCGAGCATCGCGCCGCCGGGCGAATTGCTTCGAATGACGCCGTCCGACGGATTCAGCAGCTTGACGCGCGGCAGGCCCCCAAAGGCGTAACGGGCCAGCGCGCGATACAGGCCGTAGGCCTCGCGCAGGTTGTACTTCGGATCGCGAAGGCGCTGCTCTTCGTCGGGGTTGGTGTAGAACGATGTCTCGGTCAGGCAGGCCGGCACCTTCGCCGCCCGTAGCACGCCGAAGCCCGTCTTGTACATCAACTGGTCGCTCTTCAGCGGGACGGCGGTGATCTGCGGCAGCGCAAGCGCGTCGTAGAGACCGTCGCAGAGGTGCCGCGCGAGGTCGAGGCCGGCGGGCGAGTGGTCGACGTCGGCGTGATACCAGACGGTGGTGTAGTTGGTCTCGGGTTTGTCGATCGCATTGTGATGGAGCGAGACGAATAGATCGGCGCCCCACTCGTTGGCGATATTGGCCCGCGCCGCCAGCTCCGAATCGACGTCGCTCTCGCGGGTCAGCTTCACCTCGGCGCCGGACGCGACCAGCAGATCACGCAGATATTGACCGACGCGCAGGTTGATCTCCGCCTCGCGCACGCCCGTCGGACCGCGCTTGAAGCCGGCCTTGTGAGCGTCGCCGCCGTGGCCGGGGTCGAGGCAGATCTTCAGCCCTTTCAGGTACTTGGCCTCGGGCGGGGTCGGAAACTCCTTTGAGCCAAGCCGCTTCTTCGCGTAGTCCGCCGGCGCGCTGCGGAGCGTGTCGACGCTGGTCATGCGCGGGTCGGCCTTGGCCGGCTGACTTGCGGCAGGTCCGGACGCCGGCTGCGAAGTGGGCTCGGGGCCGCGGCAAGCGGACGCCGCCAGAAGGACGCAGACGAAAACAAAACCCGGGACGCGCTTCACTGTCGCCGCACTGCGAGCGCGACTCGAAGAAACAACCACAAGGCGGCCCGCTTTCGGATCGTGGATCGGCTGGATTTTCATGGCGGAAATCGTCGTTTATTCGAGGCCGCGCGTCGAGTCGTCGCGGCCGGACCTTTCACCGCCCGCGCCGCTGCATCGCAAAGCGAATCCATGCGACTCGGCGGGCGACAACCGCTCAATCAGGCGAGAATCGAGGGGCCGGCGGCCGCGAAGTGAGAGAATTCCGCGGAAAATCAGGCAAAATCGCGCCGCGCGGTCTTGACGCAGAGGCCGCGTTGCGGCAAAACGTGTGAAAATCAGGCGGAAAACGCGGTTTCCGCCTGGTAAAGCGCCACGGTTACCTTGAATTCCAAGGGTTTTTAGTGCCGCGCGACCCCGCGTGTCGCGATCGGCCGAGGACGAACGAAAATGGCCAAGAAGGCAAGCAACGGCGGCAGCCCGAAGCCGCGCGGCAAGTCGGAGATCTACAACGCGGTCGCGGGCGACACTGGTCTGTCGCGCAAGCAGGTCGCGTCGGTCTTCGAAAGTCTCAGCAACCACATCAAGAAGGATCTCGGCAAGGGTCCGGGTGTCTTCGCCGTCCCGGGTCTGATGAAGATCACGGTCGTCAAGAAGCCCGCCGTCAAGGCCGGCACCCGCCCCAACCCCTTCAAGCCCGGCGAGATGATGCAGGTCAAGGCGCGTCCGGCCCGCAAGGTCGTCAAGGTCCGCCCGCTGAAGGCCCTCAAGGACATGGTCTAAGGTTCGCTCGCGGCCCCCTCGCGGGGTCGCGCGACGATCGACCGCTGATCAACGAGACGGCAGCGACTCGCGCGTTACGCGCCCGTCGCTGCCGTCTTGCTTGCGCCTCGCTCCGTCGCCCACGTGATCGTGCGCTCGCCGGCGCATCCCCGCTTCCCCAAAACGCGACGAGCGGCGCCTCCCATGCGAGGGGCGCCGCTCGAATCAACCATTGCCCGTGGGGCGAATGCAGCCGTGTTACGGCTTGGCAGCAGGCTGCGAGGCCGGCGCCGAGGCCGGACCGCCGACAGGCTGCGACGCAGACTTGCGAATCTCGGCCAGCTCTTCGTTGGTGTATTCGCGCGATTCGCCGGTATCGATCGTGTTGTTCGCCGGAATGGCGGTGCCCTTGATCACCTTGACCGTCGTTTCCTTCGGGGCGGCCATGTTCGCCGGCATCGGCGGGCGCATCCGCTCCATCGCGGCGTCAAAGGCCTTGGCCTGGTCGGGCGTCAAAATCTCGCGAACCTTCTTGGCGAACTGATCCGTGCGGTCGACGCGCTCCGCGAGCGACTGCGGTCGCGAGCGGGTCATCTCGTCGCGCATCTCCGTGTTCACCTTCTCGAGCTTCTCTTCCTGTTCCTTCGAAAGCTTCTGCTCGCGGGCGATCTGCGTGACGTCAGTCGGCTTGATCGAGACGTCCGGATCGTTCTTCATCCGCTCCTGCGTCGCTTCGAGCCGCTTCTTCTGCGCATCGGTCAGGCCCGGCGCCAACCCTTCGAAGAACTGCTTCTCCGGCGCCTGTCCGGGCACCAGGTTCTTCATCTGCTGGTTGTATTCCTCGACCTTCGCCATATCGCCCGCGGCCTTGGCCTCGTCGCGCTTGGCCATGATCGACTGAATTTCCGTCAGCACGCTGATCAGGTGCTTCTGGTCCGACTCGGCCTTCATCTGCTCGCTGTAGACGGCCAGCAGC
>JALHOX010000194.1:0-2735 GCA_022842805.1 Phycisphaerae bacterium
ATAAACGCCAGATCGCGCGCCGCCTCGCGACCGCTCATAAACGCCGGGTTTTCCAGGCTGACGAGCGTCGCCAGCGCTTCGGCCCCGCGCAGCCGCTCCACCGAGCGCTTCACGCGCGCCGAAACTTCCGCCATCGAAGCGCAGTACAGATCCCACTCGTTGCCGTACGTCCGCGTCTCGCTCGGAATCACGTTCCCATACGTCGCTTCAAAATCGGCGAAGAAATCCTGCTCATTGCTGATGATCACCTGGCGACTGGCGTTGGTCAGCCCGATCGCCGTCAACACAAATTCGTCGGTGGTGGTCTGTAAATTGTCCCACCCGTGCCCAAACGCGCCGATCACGTCATACGGATAGCGCAACTGAAAATCCGTATTCGCTGAGACGTACCCCACCGTCGCCGGCGGATTAAAGCACTCGGCGTATCCGCCCATCGCCTGGTTCGAAGTCTGCACGCCCGGCGTACCGCCCAACATGCTGTTCCACTTCATCAACACGCGCTGCCCGTCGAGGCCCGTGTACCAGTAAATGTCGTTCTCGCGATCAAAGGCGTCGTTGACCCGCGACGCGCAGCCGCAGATGCCCCGCCAGCTCCAACGCGCTCCGCTGCCGGCCCACAGCGACGCCAGCCCCAGCGGCAGAGTCTGATTCTCCATCGCATACGCCAGCGGAAACCGCAGATTCTCGCGCCGCTCCAGCCGGCCCGCGTAATACATTCCGCGCAACACCGCCTCCGCCGGCACGCCGCCATAACACGACGCCAGCGCATTCAGCGGCACCGAGATATGACCGCTGCGAACTTGTCCGATCAGCCGGTTCCAGCTCGCCGTCGGCTGGTTACGCTCATATTCCCACAGCCAGAAACTGCCGTCGCAATTGAAGCGGCTCTGAAACTCAGGCGGATTGGCCCCGGTCGCATCGGTCAGGTCCATGTAGTAATTCAACATGGAGATGAACGCGGCTCGATAAGTCACTTCGTCCGCGGTCCAGAAATAGTCCGTGTGATCGTCGTTCGCGATGTAGATTCGCTTTTGTTGTGCGAATGCGCAGACCGAGAACATCATCGCCAGCGCTGCAGCGACGAAGCGGCTCATACGTCTCTCCCAAACTCCAACGCGCGCAGCAAGCCGCGCGATCCGCCACACTCAAGCCCCCGCTTCCCCAGACAGTTTATCCAATTCAATCCCCCTGTTCGGGGGTAATACGCTGGATTTCATCGAGATTTCGCGCCGTCCTGAAATCGGGGGGCGGTAATATCGGGCCTATCGACGATGCGTCGATTCCCGACGCCGATCACGCGCCCCCCGACGCCATCTCTCGCCGGCTACCAGAGTGGCACTCAGGGGGTTAACCCCGCCGCCCGCAGCGCCTCCAGCATCCCCCGAGCATCCGCCTCCTCAAACGCGCCGATCGAAAAGCTGTCGACATCCAACACACCCCAGCAAACCGTCGCATTTGCCGGATCAAAGAGCGGGATCACCAGCTCCGACAGGTCGCGCGGGTCACAGGCGATGTACCCCGCGCCCAGCTCACGCACGTCACGCACGATCAGCGTCCGCCGCTCGCGCCACGCCTGCCCACAAGCCCCATGCAGCCCGATCGGCGAACACGCGGGCTTATCGCGCCGCGGGCCGAGCAGCATCTCGCGCCCATCAGCCGAGATCAGGTAGAACCCGATCCACGACACGTCGGCGTCGCAAAAGAGCGGCCACGCCGCGTCGACAAAGGCCTGCATTCGCATCGCGCGGTCGCCACCAAACCCCCGCGCCTGGCGGATCAACCCGGCGTAATCTCGAACGATTTGCGAACGAGCGGGCCGCGTTCCTGCGGGGGGCAGCGGGGCGCTCGGCGAAGCAGACGAGGGCGTGTTCATGTCCTGAGTTGTAGCGCCGCCAAGTCGCTGTCGCAACAGGCGTTGCGCTGAAGCATCCGCTGCAAAAGCAGCCGTCGCCGCGCACTTTATCTTGACAATTCCGCCGTAGAGCTGATAATACCGCGAAGTTGACTGGTGTTCGCGAGCTTGTTGTTCGCGAGAGAATAGGGAATCTGGTGTAAACCCAGAACGGCCCCGCCGCTGTAACCGGGAACGAACGCTGCATATCGCCATTGGCCGCAAACGCGGTTGAGAAGGCGCAGCGATTAGGAGCGACACGCGATCCGCGTGTTCGCATGCCCGGGAGTCAGAAGACCTGCCAGTCGAAATCTTGGAGGTTGGTTGCCTGCGTGGGTGCAGGTAAGCCGGCTCATGATCTCACGGAATAATCCAGCCTAGTTCGCAGTTGTCTTTCGCGCTCCGGACGAGTGTCGTCCTCGCGCCTTCGAACGCTGCCGATCGAACGCTGCCGTCTGATCCTCCGCCGCGCTTACCTTGGCCGCGCACAGCAGCCATTGGCGCGCATCGTGGTTCGTGCGCGCGGAGGAGAGGAATGAAGCGGTTTGCGTTCTTGCGCGCGCAGATTCTGCGCGCCGCGGCTCTCGGTCTGTTCTCGACCCCGAGCCTTGCTCTTGCTGCTGATCCTTGGGCCGACGCTGTCGTGGGCTATTCGCCCGGAGCCGGTGTGAATCCGAGCCTCGCAAATCCAAGCACAACGCTCGGCGCGCCGGAGCGCAGCACCGGCGAATTGCTCGGCTTCCCAGCCCCCGTAACACCCTACAACACGCCCTTTGAGGAAGACGAAATCGTCAGCATCGGCGAAGGCGGCTTCCTCACCGTCCGCTTCGACGAGCCGATCGTC
>JALHOX010000194.1:2745-4532 GCA_022842805.1 Phycisphaerae bacterium
GATCGTCGACAGCCCCTCGAATCTCTACGGCGTCGACGCCCTCATCTTCGGCAACGGCTTTTTCACTACCACCGATTTCACCAACGGCACCGTCGACGGCCTCTTCGGCGAAGGCGAATTCAGCGTGTCGGTCAGCGCCGACGGCACGAACTACTTCCCCGTCGCCGGCACGTTTAGCGACGGCTTCCTGCCGATGCTCGCCTATCTCGACCTCAGCGGCCCCTTCGATTCAAACCCCGGCAGCGTGCTCAGCGACTACACGCGCCCCGTCAATCCGGCGCTCACCATCGACGATTTTCTGGGCCGCACCTTCAGCGAAGTGGTCGCGCTTTACGACGGTTCGGGCGGCGGCATCGGCATTGATCTCGCCGGCACCGGACTCGCCTCGGCCTCCTATCTGCGAATCGACATGCTCAGCGGCTCACCCGCCGAATTCGATGCCTTCGCCGTCGTGCCTGAGCCCACGACGGCCTATAGCGGATGTCTGTTGTCTGTGTTCGTGTTTGCTCTCCGGAGAAGAAGCTGAGTAGCGGAGCATCGGCTCCGCCGTCGCGGGGTGGGATGTGTTGTCCCGTGTGAAACACTCTCCACCCCGCGACGATCAGTGAGGCACGCGAACCCAATCCAACGAGTTCATCCCATGCGACATTTGCATCCCATTCGCCGCACCCTAGCGGCGCTTTGCGTAACGCTCGCGCTGCAAAGCTCGATTGCCGAGGCCGGCGCGCCCACCAGCGTCCCGACCGATTGGCCCATGCTCGCCGCCAACCCCGCCCGCTCTGCCACGCAAACCCGCGGCCCGTGGAAATTCGATCAGCCGCTTTGGAACACTGCGCTCGCGTTCGACGAGGAATTCATCGGTCGCAGCACCCCGGTCGTCGCCGACGGCCTCGTGATCGTCGCCGCCCGCGGCTTCGACGGCCCGATCCAGATCGACACGCGCCTGATCGCCTTCGATGCATTCACCGGCAACCGCCGCTGGACCGCCCCCCTCGCCGCCGACGTCCTCGATAGCTTTTCTTCGCCCGCCATCGACACGCGCAACAAGACCGCCATCTTCGGCAGCGACACCACGCTCTTCGCCATCCGCCTCGCCGACGGCGCCATCGCCTGGCAGACCCCCCTCAGCGGCCCGATCGTCAACGCCAGCCCGCTCGTAACCTCCGATCTCTGCAACGGCGAAATCGCGGCAAACCGCGTCTTCATCACCGATTTCGCCAATAGCACCAACGGCAAGCTCTACGCCGTCAACGTCGACCCCTTCGACGCCACTCATAATCCCTATTGGCCCGGACAGATCGTCTGGACCCGCACCGTCGGCAGGCTCAGCGGCGCTTCGCCCGCCTACGCCGACGGCCGCGTTGTCGTCGCTGCCTATGAATTCGCCTATTCCGCGCGCCTGCTGGCCTACGACGCCTACGACGGCTCGCCACGCTGGACCCGCAACCTCGGCCCCGACGACGGCTTCTTCGGCGGCGTCACCCTCCGCGATGGCAGCGTCTTCGCCGCTACTTACGACTTCAACAACGGCCAAAACAACGCCCGCCTGTTCAAGATTCGCCTCGCCGATGGCGTCACCATCTGGACCACTCCCTGCGAGCGCACCGCATCCATCCCGATCGTCGCGTCGGATGGCCGCATCTTCATCTCCGGCGGCATCGAAAACTGCACCAGCGATTGCCAGTCGGCCCTGAAAGTCCAGGCCTTCCGCGACTGGGGATCGAGCGTCAGCCTGCTCTGGGATACCAGTTCGCTCGCGGGTCTGCCGTCTTTGGGCGGCTGGGCTC
>JALHOX010000194.1:4542-8566 GCA_022842805.1 Phycisphaerae bacterium
GGGCTCATCAGCCGGCCCTGGCCCGCGGCTTCCTCTACACCGGCGCCCCCGGCCCGCTCGGCGATTTCAAGCCCTACGTCGAAGGCTACATCCTCGACCTCGCCCGCACCCCCGGCGCCCCCGGCTTCATTCGCGACAGCCTCTCCGGCATCGGCGGTTCGCCCGCCATCGACGCCACCGGCGTGCTCTACACCGTCGGCGACGCCGGCCTTTTTGCCTTCGCCCCGGCTCAGGTCGGAGACATCAACTGCGACGGCTTCATCACCGTCGCCGACATCGCCCCCTTCGTTCTGTTGCTCACCGCACCCCAGGATTTTCCGGCCCAGTACCCCGATTGCGACCCGCTCAGCGCAGACGCCAATCTCGACGGCTTCGTCAGCGTGGCCGACATCGGTCCGTTCGTGGCGCTCTTGACGAACACCACCCCGCAGATGGATAACTCATTGCCGTGATGCAGTTCGCCGCCGGAATTCCCCGGTCCGCGCAAGTGCCCCCGCGCTGCCGCTCGCTCCGCCGCGCCTTCACGCTCATCGAGCTGCTGGTCGTCGTCGCCATCATCGCCATCCTGGTTTCCGTCCTGCTCCCCGCTCTCTCCGGCGCACGTTCCCAGGCCCGCGCCGTGAAGTGTGTTTCCAATCTGCGCCAGCTCGGCATGGGCTTTCACTACTACGCCGCCGATTTCAACGGCCGCGCCATGCCGCTCGCTTACCCCTCCATCAGCGCCGCCACCGACGCCGGCGGCCCGACCTTCTGGTGGGGCCGATCCAGCGCCGACGACGTCGACCACTCCCGCGGCTTCGTCGCGCCCTATCTGCCCGCCGATCTAAAGCCCGATGGACTCTACGAATGTCCCGACCAGCCCTGGGGCACCTACATCGCGCAGGGCAGCGCGCAGGAAATCACCAGCACCTACGGCTACAACGGCTACTTCCTCTGTCCACCCTACACGCCCGGCTGGTCCGCCCAAATCGGCCACAGGCCGTGGCAAAACATCGACCGCCTGCGCGACCCCGCCAGGCTCTTCGTCTTCGCCGACACGCTCAGCGCACTCCACGGCGGCTCCAACAACGCCCTGCTCGACCCGCCCATCCTCTACAGCAGCAACCGCTGGCGCCTCAACAGCGACCCCACCACCTGCTTCCGCCATCGCACGCGCACGCACGCCGTGTGTGCCGACGGCCACGCCCAGCCCTTCGCCCGCGTCGACGGCCGCATGACCCCAGGCTCGCTCCGCCTCGGCTCCGTCACCGCCTACCCCGACCCTCACTACATCCCCGACTGGCGCGACTGGTAGAGAAAATCGCCGGCGCAGCCCGCAACGACGACTCCGCGCACGTTCCGCGCCCGGGTCCCTCCGCCCCTTCGCCCGTACGAAATCGTCGCAATTTGCACCCACGCATCCGCCGCAATAACCTTCTCGAAGCCGCGACGAATACGCCTGCGTGGGTGTGCAAAACCCGTTCGCGCCAACTGACCCGAGCCCGCCGTGATATCGCCGACGCTGCTCGAAATCCTCGCCTGCCCCGTGCCCGAGTGTCGATCACCGCTCGACGCCGCCGATTCGCTGCTCATTTGCCGCGGCTGCGGTCTGCGCTATGCGATCACGGATGGCTGGCCCACCCTCATCCCCGAGGAAGCGGTTAACGCCGCCGGCCGCGCCGCCAACCCGACGGAACCCGAACCCCAAACGCCATGAAGCCCCGCCGCTACGCCATCATCAGCGACATTCACGCCAACCTCGAAGCGCTCGAGGTCGTGCTGGCGGACATCAAGCGCCGCGGCATCCGCGAGATCCTCTGCCTCGGCGACGTGGTCGGCTATGGCCCCAACCCGCGCGAGTGCCTCGATCTCATCCGCACGCACACCCGCACCTGCCTGATGGGCAACCACGACCACGCCGTGCTCTACGAGCCCACCAGCTTCAATCAGGCCGCCGAGCGCAGCGCCTACTGGACGCGCAAGCTGCTCGAAAGCGAGCCCAACGCCGAGCTGCGCAACGCCCGCTGGGAGTTCCTGGGCAGCCTGCCCATCCGCGTCAAAGAGACCGACGTGCTCTTTGTCCACGCCTCCCCGCGCCGCCCCATCAACGAATACATCTTCCCCGAAGACGTCTTCACCAATCCGCAAAAGGTGCTCGCCAACTTCGAGCGGCTCGACACACGCCTCTGCTTCGTCGGCCACACCCACCAGCCCGGCGTCTTCCTCGACGACCCCTACTTCGACCCGCCGCACGAGCTGCCCGAAGCCCCGGTCTACGAAGTGGAAGACGAGCGCGCCATCATCAACGTCGGCTCGGTCGGCCAGCCGCGCGACCGCGACCCGCGTGCCAGCTATGTGATCATCGAGCGCAACCCCGAACACTGCGAAGACGACCGCGAATCCAAAATGGCGGCGACACTCGTCTGCAGCGTGCAAACGGTCGAGTTTGTCCGGCTCGAATACGACGTCGAAAAAACCTGCAAAAAAATCTTCGCCGAGCCCGAGCTCGACAACATGCTCGGCACCCGCCTGCTTGAGGGGCGCTAAGGGCGGTGGTCTCTGTCTGTCTGTGGCGCCGGGCGGCTGAACCGGCCGATCGGCCACACAACTGAGTTTACTGCGGCTTTCTAGGCAAATTGTCAGGCGTCTGAAGCAGCCCCGCGATGAACGCGCTGTATTCGTCCCGCGCCGGTAGCTCGAACAACGCGGTCAATCGTCGCCGGCGCGCGGTCACAGCCTGCCCGGTCTTCGGGTTTGTCGCCGGCTTGTCATACTCCTGCCAGACCACACCGACACCGCGGCGCTGCCATGCCGGCAGGTCGTTGAAGTTGATCCCTCGCTGGAAGAGAAGTTCATTTTTCTCCGCCACGGACATCCCCCGCAGCCGCCCGGTCGCCGCGGCGACATCGTGCCCCTCTTCGCGGAGCTTCCAATAGCACCAAGCGTTTAGCGCGTTGCGGTGCGCGTCCTCACTCCGCCATCGAAAATAGTCGACGACCGCACTCTCGGTCGGTAGCTCGACGACACGACAATCGAAAGCCGCGACCAATGAGATACGCACGGAGAACGCCGCACTCGCCTCCCCCGCAAGAATCGACGTCCATTTGCGGATGTTTCGCCCAAAGCTCTCCTCGTCGCGCCCGAAAAGCAGCGATATCTCATCGCTTTGCGTGTATCCAAAGAGCGCCTGAAATCCGCACGACATCAGATGCTCCACGGTCGCGACCATCGCGTCGCGGAAACGCTGGTCGAACGGCCGGTCGTAGGCCATCACTTCCTTCGTGAGCCGGGTGAAACTGCGCCCATCCAGTCGCGCCACCAGAAAAACGCCCGGCAACGCGCTCGGATCACGAGCCGACTCAAAGGCGCGCAATTTCGCGTCCAATTCGTCAAACTTCATCACGCCACTCCTGCACATCGAAGCCGGAGTCTGTCACTCGCACATAGAACAGTGCGTCGAAGCCTTCCGCGAAGGAAGGAAGCTCCAGCCGGCCGGACGTTCCTTTGATCCCCACATCGGGCACCCGCTCGTCGGCCGCGCGCCGCGCGTTGCGAGCGAGGGCGTCCGCGACCCGCGACTCGAAGTAATACCCCTTCACCGCGAACCCCGCCCCCTTCGCCGGCGAAATATAACGCTGACGCTCCGCGCGCGTCGCGTTTGTATTATCAATCACGAACGGCTGCTTCCCCTCGATGCAAGCCCGAAGCAGCAGCTCCTCGCGATGGCGAGTCCGGAGCATGTCGAGATTCAGCCGCACGTGCGTGCCGAAAAGCCGCTCCTTGCAGAACGTGCTCTTGCCAGTCGCTTGAATTCCACAAAGCAGAATCGCTTCCATCCCGCAATTCTACGGCTGGTTGCAGAGCCTTCGCCTTCGCGATCGCCAGGATCGAACGGTCCATACGGTCCAGGCCGATCCCGTCGACTTCCAACATCGACAGCGCCTTGTCCGCAATGGCTTGAGAAATCGTGTCGTGCTCATCGACCTGCGCAAAGTCCCGCACGCGGCGGAGCAGGCGGTTAGCGATACGCGGCGTGCCGCGCGAG
>JALHOX010000195.1 GCA_022842805.1 Phycisphaerae bacterium
CGCAGGAAAGTCACGCTGCACTTTTCGCATTTGCCGTCGGTCATGATCGCGATGGAGCAGCCGGTGCATTTCTCCTCATTGGCGATGGCCTCGCTGAGCATCTTTCGGGCGATGTAGGCGTTGCCGTAGGCGTCTTTGCCGGCGTACTTGCGCTGGGTGACGAAGCCGACATCGTGATCGCCGCCGCAGCGGCCGTCGATTTCCCAGGCCCGCGCGCAGGCCTTGCAGGGGAATTTGGTGGTCGGGGGCAACGGTTCGCCGGCGGCCAGCCAACTGCCGTACTGCGAGCGATAGGCAACGCCCTTCTGGTACCAGAGCTTGCACTTATCGCAGGCGCCGTTGGCGGCGAGGGCGGTCTTGCAGCCGTCGCAGGTCAGCTTGGCGGGATCGACCTTTTCGCCGACGGTGATCGCATGCAGCTCGCGGTTCTTAACTTCGACGCCGAAGGCGTAGCCGTGCTTGCAGCTCTCGCACCAGCCGTTGGTTTCTTTTTCGGTGATGCAGCATGGCTTTTCGGCCATCGCGACTGCGCCGGCGGACAAGAGGGCGAAGACGATGGAAGCGAAAGCGATTCGGGCGGGCGAATCATTCATTATCGGACTCCTAATGCATGGCTTGAGACTGTCGAGCACCGGTGTCGGCTCTGGGAGAATTATACGTATGAAGTGGGTGCGGCGCTTTGCGGGGGGACGGAGAGCGGGGCGGCTGAATTGACGCCGTCGCTCCGGCGATTTACTCTGATGGATTCACTGGACCTCCCGTAGGAGGACCACCGGCGCGGACTTGTGGGCAGATGAACCTGGCGGATTTCTGTAACGCGGCTCGGATAGCGTACTTAGCGGTGCTTGGCCTGCTTTGTATCTACGGGCTGCATCGCTGTTTTCTCGTCTGGACGTTCTATCGCGTCCATCGTCGGCCGCACCTGGCGGCGGGCCAATTCACCGAGTTGCCCAAGATCACCGTTCAACTGCCGATGTTCAACGAGTCGGAAGTGGCGGAGCGGGTGATCGAGAAGGCCTGCGCTCTGGATTACCCCGCAGATCGTCTGCAAATTCAGGTTTTGGACGACTCCACCGACTCCACCCAGGAAATCGCCCGGGCTGCGGTTGCGCGGATGCGCGCCGCCGGTCACGACGTGGTCTATCGCCATCGCACCCATCGCACGGGCTTTAAGGCCGGCGCTTTGGAGGAGGGGCTGCGCGAGGCGAGCGGCGAGTTTGTGGCGATCTTCGACGCTGATTTTCTGCCGCCGCCCTCGATTCTGCGCGACACGATCGACCACTTCGTTGATCCGAAGATCGGCATGGTGCAGACGCGCTGGGACCACTTGAACCGCGACGCATCGGCGTTGACGCGGGCGCAGGCGATCCTGCTCGATGGTCACTTCGTGATCGAACACACCGCCCGCAATCGCTCGGGCCGCTACATGAGCTTTAACGGGACGGCCGGCATCTGGCGTCGGAAGACGATCGAAGAGGCGGGCGGCTGGCAGCATGACACGCTGACCGAGGATCTCGACCTTTCGTATCGCGCGCAGCTCGCGGGCTGGCAGTTTGTCTTCAAGCCGCAGATCGCCGCACCGGCCGAGTTGCCGCCGGAGATGAACGCATTCAAGGCGCAGCAGCATCGCTGGACGAAGGGCGGCGTGCAGACCTGCCTGAAGCTGTTGCCGCGTGTTTTCAATGAAGCGCCGTCGTGGCCGATCAAGCTCGAAGCGTGGTTCCACCTGACGAGCGGATTGGTCTATGTGTTGATGGTGCTGCTGACGCTGCTGCTGGGGCCGGCACTGCTCGCAAATCTGCTGCGACCGATCGATTCGATCTACTACACGATCTTCGAGGGGCTGCTCTTCACGGTGGGCTTCGGCTCGGCGACGGCGTTTTACTTCGTCAGCCAGCGCGAGCTCAATCGCTCGTGGTGGTCGATCATCTCGACATTGCCGGCGCTGCTCGCGGTCGGCACGGGCATCGCGTTTAACAACGCGATCGCGACGATCGAGGGGCTCTTCGGCAAGACGGGCGAGTTTGTGCGGACGCCGAAATTCGGCGCGGCGGCGAATCGGCCGACGGTGGCGGCGCGGGCGGCCTCGCGCGGACTGCGCGGGCGGAAGCGCTGGCAGGCCTGGGCCGAGTTGATTATCGCGTTTTATCTCGCGACCTGGCTCTTCATGCTGATTGGCCTCGATGGCTGGGTGCAGCGCGTGGCGATGGCGATCCCGTTCGTGCTGATCTTCATCGCGGGCTATCTGTACGTCGCGCTGGACACCTTCGCCGCCGCCTGGGCGCCGAACAAGCCGCTGCCTGCGGCGGTGCCGGCGCCGGTCGTCGCGTAGGATCCGCTGAGCGGACCTTTTCGCGCCGGTCGACCAAAAAGGTCCGCACAGCCGACCCTTCACGAGCGCAGCCGGTCGCCCCGCACTACTCCAGCACGATCAACAATCCTTCTCCCGCATCGATCGTTCGCCCCAAGTCGGCCTTGAGCAGGTCGAAATACTCGGTGTATTCCTCCAGTAGCTGGTCGCGATCCTCGTCCCAACAGCCGGGATAGATTTCGTTTTGCTCGAGCGCCGCGAGGTCGAAGCGGCGGTCGAATTCCTGTTCGTTGATCGCCAGCAGCACATCGCGAAAGCGGCCGACTTCCGCGAGTGTCAGGTAGCGGGCCGGGCCGTAGCCCAGATCCTCGCCCATTTCCTCGCCGCCGCTGAGTAGATAGCCGAAGGGCGCGGGAGCTTCGTCATTACGGCCGGTGAAGACGAAGTGCAGCCCGTGCCAGGCTTTCTCCAGCCCGCCGCGGACGGCGTCGGGGCGCGTCGCTGCGGGGCCGGCGTTGGAAGAGCCGCGCTGATCATCGTCGTCGTTTCGCGCGATCCGAGGAAAGGCGTTGCCCAGCCCCATCGCCGACAGTTGCTGCTGCATTCGCTCCAGTAACCCGGTCGGCGCCGCGGAGAGCAGCTCCTCGGTGAAGAGCGATGAAGCGAGGTCGGGCTCGCGCCGCAGCCGCTCGACGGACGAATCCGGAATGGACACATATTGCAAGCGCATTCCCATGACCGGTCTCCTTCGCTCCTGAACTCGTAGACGACAGAGCACTTCCCCGGAATGCCGCGACGACGCGCCGCGGGCAACGGGAAGATGCCAATTGCGGGGGCGGCGGGCAACGGCGACTTGGGTGGAGCCGGGGAAAAAGGTGCGAGCGTGCGTGAATTATCGGCGAAGCTGCCGAGAATTGTGGCGAGTTTGGGGTGATGTTGTGGGAGTGCCGCGGGGGGCGAGGACACTTTAAATAGAAAAGGCACGGACAAGCGCATCTGCGCTCGTCCGTGCCTTGAAGAATCAATCAATCCGGCGAGTCGCTTACGCCCGGCGTCGCAGCGCGAGCGCCGTCAGGCCGATCATCATCGAAGCCAGCGAAGCCGGCTCGGGGATGTAGACCAGGCCCAGCAGGTTGCCGGTGCCGGTCGAGCCGACGGCGGTGGCGAGGCCGTTTTCGGGGTCGATGGTGTAGAGCGTGTCGGTGTTGTTATCCACCATGTAGATCAACCCGTTGTCGAAGTTGTAGGTGATTCCGTTCGGGTTGGTCGGGCCGCCGAGGCTGCCGATCAGCGTGAGCGCGCCGGTGGTGCGGTTGACGCTGTAGAAGCTGTCGGTGCTGCTGTTGGTGGCGTAAAGCGAATTGGTGCTCGGGTCGTGGACGAGGTTGGTGAAGCTCGTCAGGCCCGAGGTGCCGACCAGCGTTGCGGCGCCGGTGCTCGTGTTGATGCGATAGAGGCCGCCGTTATGCGACGACTGGCCCCACATCACGCCCGAGGCCGCGTCCCACTCCAGGCCGTGCATGACGACCGCCGAGTCGCCATAGGCGCCGACGAGCGTGGCGGCGGCGCTGGGGACGTCCAGCGTGTAGAGCGAGTCGTTGCCGGTCGACGTGAGGTAGACCGTGTCGGTGGCCCGGTTGTAGGCCAGGCCGGCGGTTGTGCCCGCGTTCGACGATACGGTGCCGATCAGCGTCTTGGCGCCGGTCGTAATGTCGATTTCGTACAGGGCGCGGCTGCTGTCGACCGCGATCATGCGACCCGCCATCGCCGACGATGTGGCGAGTCCGGCTGCAATGGCGCAGCCCAGCGTAAGAAGTCTACGCACTTCGTGCTCCTCCTCGAGTTTGGTGCGAATGCACGCGCCGCCGTCGGGTGGACGTTGGCGCTATTCCTGTTCTCCCAACCCGTCAGACTATCGGGCCGAGAGCCCCGAAATCAATGCAATTTTAAGAAATGGTTCGGCATCCAATAAGGGAAGCCGGCGATTTGCCGAACGTCGGCGGACCCTTTGGCTCGCCGCCTCGGGGGCGGCGTTCGGCGATAGGATTTGATTTGTCATGACATTTCTCAGCTCGTTTTTGGCCGCTTTTCTCGACCTTTGGCTGCAAAGCGCGCCCTATCTGCTGCTGGGGTTCGGCATCGCCGGATTGCTGCATACGTTTCTGCCGCCGGCCCGCGTCGCGGCGTGGCTGGGGGAGAAAAGCCCCTTCGCGGTGCTTCGAGCGGCGTTGATCGGGGTGCCGCTGCCGCTTTGCTCTTGCAGCGTGGTGCCGGTGGCGGCTCAGTTGCGACGGAGCGGCGCGGGTCGCGGAGCGACGACGGCGTTTCTCATCTCCACTCCCGAGACGGGCGTGGATTCGATTGCGATCACGTATGCCCTGACCGACCCGATCATGACCATCGCGCGGCCGATCGGGGCGTTCTTTAGCGCGACCGTGGGCGGCTATTTGCAGAATTGGCTCAATCCGGAAGGCGCGGCCGATCCCGCGCCGATCGCGGCGGCGGTCGGCGGTTCGTGTTGCAGCGCAAAGAAAGCGGCAGGCGAAATGCCGGCGTCGGCGGCCGACAAAGGTGGTTCGTCGGCCCGCGAGCCGTCGACTGCGCGCAAATCGATCACCGTTGCAAAGCGCATCGCGCTTGCGGCGCAGCACGGCTTTGGCACGCTGCTGGGCACGCTGGCGCTTTACCTTGTGGTTGGGTTTCTGATTGCCGCGGCGATCACCGTCGCGCTGGAACACTTCGAGCCGCTGCGGCTGGCGCTCGCGTCGCCTTGGGCGATGCTGTGGATGTTGCTGGCGGGTGTGCCGATGTATGTCTGTGCTTCGTCGGCGACGCCGCTGGTTGCCGTGCTCATTGCGCAGGGCTTGTCGCCCGGCGCGGGTCTGGTTTTCCTGATGTCCGGGCCGGCGACGAACGCCGCCACGATCGTCGTGCTGCGACAGATGCTCGGCACGCGCGGCGTCGCGATTTATCTGGCGGCGATCGCGGGCAGCGCGCTGCTGTGCGGGTTTGCGTTGAATGCGGTCTATGCGGCGTTGGGCGGGCCGCACTTTGCCCATGCCCATCACGCGGCGCACGAGCATGGGGCGACGTTGAACTTGTTGAGTGTGGCGTCGGGGATCGTCTTGGCGCTGCTGATCGTGGCGGCGCTGTGGCGGCGCTATGCGGTGCGCTCGCCGCGCGTCGAGCCGTCGCCCGCGCCGGCCGGGTCGATCTCGCTGCCGGTGCGCGGCGCGAGCCAGATCACGCTGGCGACGGCGAGAAACGGCATGAGCGGCACGCGATAGCGCACGCTGCCGACGTAGATCATGTGCAGCAGCGTGAAATAGATCAGCGGCCAGGCCAGGCTCCAGCGCAGCGCCGCGCGGCCGCGCGAGAATAGGATCGCCGAGACGCCGAGCAACACGAGCGGCAGCGTGTACGCCGCGCTGATGATCGCGACGACGGGCGACCGATATTCCGAGAAATTGGGGATCGGGTTCCACATTCGCACGAACTTCACCCAAGCGAGCCGCAAGACCCGCATCGGATCGGCTTGCATCTGCTTGAGCGCGGCTTGCTGCAGAATGCGATCGGCCTCGAGTTCGCCCTTGCCGGCTATCTCGGGCAGTTCGGCGGCGAAATGCTCTTGCCGACTGCCGCCGTCGGCGTTTGGGCCTTGGCCGTCGTAGAGCGTCGCGCCGCCGTTAGAGCCGAGCCAGGCGGGGCCGCCGATAACGTTTTGATTGCGAATGCCCCAGGGGACGAAGGCGGCGGCGGTGAAGATCGCGAGCGTCGCGGCGATCAAAGTCCGCTGTATGAGCGTGCGGCCGCTCAGTACCAGCATCAGCGCGACGCCAACGGCCCAGCCGACGGCGGATGAGCGGATCATCGTCGCCAGGGGCAAGAGCATCGCCGCGTCGAGCGAACACATGGAGATCGGGCGAGCATTCGGCTGTTGTGGCCGGGTGAGACAGCGCCACGTCATCCACGCCACCGCCATCGCAAGCGGTGTGAAGATCGCTTCCGTGAGGAGCAGGCGACAGAAAAAGGCTCCGAACGGATCGAGCGCGACCAGTAGTCCGCCGACTAACGCCGCCCGACGGCCAACCGCCTCGCGCACCCACCAATACACAATTACGGCAGAAAGTGCGGATAGCGCGCACTGGATCAGCCGCGCTGCCGCCACTCCGCCGTCGAGCTTCGTGAAAGGCAACAAGAAGAGTGGATACCCCGGCGTGCGCACGGCGCGGCGGCCATCGTCGGAGATCAGTTCGCCGCGCTCGGTGAGGTTTTTGGCGAGCTGCCAGTGCAAATTTTCATCGGGAAACTCAAGCGGTCGATCCAATCCGCTCGCCAATACAAACCCAAGCCGCGCGAGGAGCGCAATCAACAGGATTGCGGTCGGCGCCCACGCACCGCGCGGCGATGCGCTCACCGACTGCCCGCCCCCAGATCGCCGCGCGCCTCGGGCCGACCGTCCTTGCCCGGCCGCAGGCGCAGCCGCAGTGCGCGGCGTGAGCGATCGGTGAGTTTGACGCGATCATCGATGCGCAGCGGCATGACCCAGATCGGCCCCGTCTGATCGCAGAGCACGCCGGTTCGCGCTCGCAATTCGGGCTCGATCTTCTCGCCGATGAAAAAGTCGCTGAGCGATTTCGCGCCCGGGGCGCCGAGCGGGTGAAAGCGGTCGCCGTCGCGTCGGCCGCGCACGATCAGCGGCAGCCGCAAGCTGTCGTAGTCGAGCCACTCTTCGAAGTTGGATTGTTTTTGGCGCAGCTCGGCGACCGTGTCGGCGTCGACCGCGCGCACGTCGATCGCCAGTTCCATGCCGATGGGCGGGGGGAGGATCGTTTCGCCGGGGCAATGCACCTGCGTGGTGTCGAGCGCGGGTTCGCTGTCGCGCGCGTCGAGCGGGCGGAAATCGATTCGCCCGTAGAGCCGCTGCACCAGCACCGGCCCGGGCAGGTGCACTTCTTTGCCGCTGCGCGGGTCTTCGGCCAGGCGCATCACCGCTTCGATGTGGTTGAAGCCCAGGTCCTGCTCGCGCCCGATCGCGATCGATGCGGCGCGGCGGATCACTTCGGCCTGAATGATGCGCGGCTTGCTGAGCAGAGCGTACTTGTTGAGCACGATCCGTTGCGGCGCCTGCGAGACGACCATGGAATCGAACGTGCGCTCGCCGGCGTCCGCCAGATATTGGCTCATCCAGCGAGCTTGTTCGGCCAGGCGCAAGAGGGCCTCGACCACGTTGGGGTTGAGCACGTCGCGCAGCATGGGCATGATCTGTGAACGAATGCGGCCGCGCGTGAACTCGGGCGAGAGATTGGTGCTGTCGTTGCGCCACTCGAAATTTCGGTCTTTCGCGATCGACTCGATCTGCGCCCGCCGCACGCCCAGGAGCGGGCGGACCAGCGTGATGCGGCTGCCGTCGCGAATGGCGCGGGTGATGGACATTCCGGCCAGGCCGCGGATGCCGGTGCCGCGACAGGCGCGATGGATGATGGTTTCGGCGTTGTCGTCGGCATGATGTCCGACGGCGACGAAATCGCTGCCGGTCTTAAAGGCGACGCGCTCGAGGAAGTCGTAGCGTCGTTCGCGGGCGACCTCTTCGGTGGAGCCGCCGCCCTCGCTGACCTGTCGCCGGACGTCGATCTGCTCGAAGTGATAGGTCAGGCCGAGCCGGTCGGCGAGCTGGCGGACGAACTCGGCGTCCTGATCGGCCTCTTCGCCGCGCAGGCTGTGGTGGAGGTGGGCCGCGTGAAGGCCCCAGCGAAGTCCGCGGCGACCGTTGAGTTCGGCCATGGCGTGGGCCAGCACGGTGGAATCGGGGCCGCCCGAGATGCCGAGCACCCAACTGGCGCCCTCTTTGAGCATTTGCCGCTCGGCGAGGGCGTCTGCCAGTGAATTGACGAAGCTGTCCCAGTTCATCGGACCTTGCACCTTTAGGGCAAGCGACCGGATCGGCAGCGCCGCCGACCGAAAGTCGAGCCGCGCATTGTACCAAAGCGGTCGGGGGATTCCGCAGGGAGGGGTGTTGTGGCGACGCGAGCCAAATTCTCGTTTATAGATGCGGCTCTGCCAGGTATAAGGCGCGCGAGCCGCTTCGCCGGTTGTTTGAAGGTGCGAGTCGCTCGCTTCGTCGGCCTGCGAGCCGCAGGCCGCTACAGGATGCTGGCTGTGACGAACGGATGCTGCTGATTA
>JALHOX010000196.1:0-3103 GCA_022842805.1 Phycisphaerae bacterium
GAGCGTGGCCACGAGAGCGAGTGGCGGATCATTTTTGCCGTTGAAGAGAAGACATTTCGTATTCGCCATGATATCAGTCGGCGTAACGATTCCGGCGAAGATCTAAAATGGTATTGGTGGGACCGAAACACGGAACCAGATGAATGGATGCGGTTTCCCGAATTTGATGACGGAGAGCAAATCGAGGTTGAATGCGACAGCTGTGGTACGACCAAGCAGTGTCCAGAGTGCGAGCCCCCGGCCACAGTCAATTGCGAGAAATGCTCAACGGAGTTGATCTGCCCAAAATGTGAGCCGCCCGAGCAATCTGAGATCTGCGTAGAATGTGGAGGGACTCGCACCTGTGAGTGCAATCAAGAAGAGATGCCTCGCCTCGTGCATGACGTCGCGCGAATGCAAGAAGAACTTGAACAGATCGGCGCGGAGCGATTGCGCTCCACGATTATCGAGATCGTCGGAAATCAGGCCGACAGCTCCACAAGTTGGGCCACTGTGATCGAGCAGGTGTTGGAAGAGGTTGGCTGCGATCTCTCTGCCGTCCGGCTGAGCCTGAACGCGCAAGACCGTGATGCTGACTAAGGGGCGCCATGCCGACGGCTTCTGCATCGGCAGCATCAGTGGTTGCGAGGAGAATCCGCCAATCTCCGCCACGGTGCCCCCGCCCGGCACGGGGTTTGCGTCGCGCAACGGTGTTTCACGTGAAACACGTTTGCCGGAGGACGGGCGCTCGTGACCCCGCGGCGATGCTGAAAAACGTGGTGGGGATGGGCGGTCCGGGGGATGACGGCCCCTGGCTACGTTCGCTTGCCGTTGCCCCGCGGGGCGAAGGCACGGATGGGGGCAACCTATCGAGGGGCGACGAAAGACGCTCGCGCTAAGCGACCCAGGAGGTGGGGGAAACCCGCGCTAGCGCGCCGGTGATTCCCACTGTTCCAGCGGGGCTGGGTGGGCATCCTGAATCTGGATGAAAAATCGATCTTCGGCCACTCTGCCGCCGTTTCTGACGACGAGTTTCTCGGTCATCGCGCGGCACGCTTCGGTCAGGCTTTGGAAGCTGTAGGGAGTGTTCGCGAACTTTCGATTCGAAATCGTCGGCAACGCCGCCACGGCCTCGCTCGGAATCGCCTTGCGACCGCGCATGCAGGCCCAAATCCCCGCGGCCGACGACGGATTGCAGTCTGAATCCTGGCCACAGCGCGTCGCTATCTCACACACCTTCCAGAAATCGTCGCCGCCGTAGAGGAGCCCGATGACGATGTACGCACCATTGAGATGCGCATCGATGTTGAAGGGCCCCGCTTCGCAATCTCGATCGTCGTTGTACTTTCGCTCGAGCTCGCCCCAGGTCGCTCGCCAGTCTTGTGGGTACAGGCGGCGCCACGCCAGCACATCGCGGATGCAGCGCGCGTACAGGCTTTCCTGCGGAATGCACGACAGCCCGGCGCGAATCACTTTCTCGACGTCACGATCCTCGAAGAACGCGGCGCAATACATGCCTTGCATGAACAATCCGCCGTACACGCCGTCGCCGTAGTTCATGACGTGGCCGAAGATATCGCCCAGGCGATTCGCCTCCTGTGGCATGCCCGGGCAGAGAATTCCGATCACGTCCGCTTCAATCTGATAGTCGATGCAGTTGGCGTGCTTGTTGTGGTCCGGATGACCGCTGGCCGGCGGCATGAGCCCGGCTCGCACGTTCGCCCGTCCCGCCTCATTGGCGTGCCAGAGCGGAAACTCCGTGTCGGCGAAGGCTTTGCCCGCCTGCGCCGGCGTCACATCGGGCCCGTGTTCTTGCAGGCATTTCAGCCACGTCATCTCCACATAGAGATCATCCTGGTCGATCGCGTTGGCGATGAATTCCGGCTTCCACTGCCGAATCGCGCCGTCGTCGATTTTCCCATTGCTTCGAAATTCATATGGCGCGCCATAGGAAACTCCCACCATCTGGCCCAGCCATGCCCCTTCCATCTTGTCCCGATAGCGATCGAATGAGAGCTCGCGCATTTGGGCCGCGCATCCTGCGCTCCAGCACAGCATCACCACCGAAATCCACGCGCGCGGGCGGCTCATCTTTACCTCCGGTTTCCAAAGGAAGAACGCTGAACTCGCGTTGGACGGGGCGAGAAGTGGACCAATCATCAGCCGGCGAACGATGCCGCGTTTGAGCGCGGCATCATCGGCCCGCCTCAGACGCCGACCGCGACCGGCGCTTCGATCGGCTTGCTCACGCCGTTCGAGCGCAAACTCGGGTGCTCGTGGCCCGGCTTCAGCGTCTTGATGTAGAAGCCGCCGTAGGTCGCCGAGCGGTCGGTTTTCAGCAGCTCGCGGGCCTTGGCGTCGTGGCTGTCGAGGTGTTGCTCGATCGAGGGGGGCAGATCGAGCTGATACGGCCCCGAGCGGAAGATCATCATCGCGTTCGGCGTCGCCGCCCGCAGCACGCTCTTCCACGTGCCTTCCAACACCGGCGGCGGCATCCAGTCGAAGATGTCGAGCAGGTTGAAGCGCGAGATCGAGCCGGGCGGCAGCGTGTCGAGGAAGGGGCCGAGCCAGCCGTAGACGACCTGTACGCGGTCGAGGTTGTTGCGCAGCGTCTGGAAGTTTTCTTCGAGCAGATAGGGCGGCACGCGCTTGCCGCGGAAGCGGCCCGTGACCGTGACGCTCATGAAATAGTTGTCGTAGACCGGCACCTGCGTCAGCACGTACTCAATTCGCTCTTTCACGAATTCGTAGATGTCGTGCTGATCGTGCACCAGGCGGAACTGGTGGGGGTGGACGCCGCAGAGGTACATGAAGAGCTGCGAGCGGCAGAGGCGGTGGATGAGCGGGCCCCAAAGGCGCGGGGCGGCGTATTTGTAGTACCACTCGCGCTGTTCCTCGAGCGACCGCAGCTCGAAGAATTGATCGACCTTGGCGCGGCTCAGCCCGAGTGTCGGGAGCAGGAAGCGGATCAGGCGACAGGCCAGCCCCATGCGGCCGTAGTTGTAGATACCGCGGCTGAGCATCCAGAGATTTTTGTCCCAGAATCGGGCGGCGGGTTTACTGATGTGCCGGCGCAGGGTCGAGCGATAGAGCGGCGAGACGACGCCCGGATTTCGGGCGGCGA
>JALHOX010000196.1:3113-8470 GCA_022842805.1 Phycisphaerae bacterium
AGCTCGCGAATCGCCGCCAGTTTCAGCTCGAGGACGGCGTTCTGGGCCGGGTTTCCGTCGACGCTGATGAGCTTTTTCGGACTTTGGCAGAGGAAGTTGAGCGGGTTGCAGCCGGCCGACGTGATCGAGATCACGCTGTCTTCGCTGGTCAGGCCGAAGGCCCGGCGGTCCATCTCGGGGTCTTCCCAGGACATGTTGAAGACGATGCCGCGAAAGATGGCACTTTCGAGGAGGCCGCGGCGTTCGGCGACGGGCATTTCAAGGACGTTCACCATGGTCGGATTCCAGTATCGCGTGGCGCGGGGGGTGTCGCGGCGAGGCGGAGACGCGGGATCAGGCCCGCCCCGGACCCATTCTCAGGTGCGGTCGGCTTCGCACAAAAAGTAGTACCCGCCGCGACACGACGTCCGGCGGCAATTGCCGAAGATGCGCTCGATCTCATC
This sequence comes from Phycisphaerae bacterium, assembly GCA_022842805.1. Lineage (GTDB taxonomy): Bacteria > Planctomycetota > Phycisphaerae > UBA1845 > Fen-1342 > JALHOX01. The sequence goes on from JALHOX010000196.1 coordinate 3,557, forward strand.
GGCGTAGGGCTGCAGCGTGACCACGTGACTCGATCGTAGCCACGCGCGCATGACGGGGGCGAGCGGCCCCCAGTTCTCGAATCGCCCGAAGTCGAGGACGACGAGCTTTCCGCCGGGCTTCAGGTGCGCGTGAGCGGCCCGGAGCGCGCCTTGCCAATCGGGGATCATGGTCAGGCTGTAGGCGAATAGCACGGCGTCGAAGGTGCGACCGAGCTGCATGGTTGTGGCGTCGCCCTGCACGAGGCGGACGTTTGCCCAGCCCGCCCGCTTCACGCGCACATCGGCTTTTTGCAGCATCTCCTGCGAAAAGTCGAGGCCGGTCAGAGAGCCGCGGGCCGGGTCGAGTCGATCCAGCAGCAGTCGGAAGTTCAGCCCCGTGCCGCAGCCGACCTCGAGCACCGAGCTCTCGGGCTTGAGCTGGAGCGCATCGATCGCCCTGCGGCGTCCGTGCAGAATGGTCCAGCGCGTCGCGTCATATACGTACGCGTGAAAGCGATAGAACCTCTGAACGGCGGTGTCAGTCACTTCAATATTCGCCCGGCGTGATCGCGGCCCGCGCGATCGAATCGCCAATTGCGGAAGTGTAGCGGCAGGGTCGCGCTCCGGGGAGTCGTGGCCGGGCGTTACCGCGCGGTTGATCTGGAGGGTGGCCGGTCAGTTCGCGTCCTCAGCGGTAGAGCGCTGTCTGGTCGATGTAGTCGGCCACGCCGCTGGGGACCCAGAATTGAATGTTCTGCTTGGCTCGAGCGCGGGCGCGGATCTCGCTGGCCGAGATCTCCACCATGGGCGTCGCGAATAGGTGTCGCTCGATCTGCTCGACGGCCTCCGCCGGCGCGATGGCTCGCAGCGCCGCGAGATTGGGCTCGCCGCCGCCGGGTCGGGCCGCGGTGACGAACTGCACGATTTGGAGCAGTTCTTCGATGTTCATCCAGTGTTGGAGGTGCGCCAGGCTGTCCTGTCCGAGCAGCCAGTAGAGCGGCTCGGGCGCGGGGAAGACCGATCGAAAATAGCGCACGGTCTGAATCGTGTAGCTGGGCGGCGGGCGTTTGAGTTCCCAATCGCTGACGGCGAAGCGTGGGTCGAGCTTTGCGGCGATGCGGCACATTTCCAGCCGATCTTCGCCGCGGGCCAGAACATGCGACCGCTTCAGCGGCGACTGAGCGCAGGGAATCAGCAGGACGCGGTCGACCGCCAGGCGATCGGCGACTGCTTGCGCGCTGATCAGGTGTCCATGGTGAATCGGATCAAACGATCCGCCGAAAAGCAGTGTGCCGCCGGTGTTCATGTGAAGGCTGTGATGTTATCCGCCGGGCGGTTGGTGTTGCGGTGGCGCCGTGCGGCGATGAAGTCCCGGCGGTGGCAGCAGGTACCAGCGGGCGGCGGTGTTGTGAGCCGGATTCTGCGCCGGCCCGAAACTCTCGCTACTCAAACGCCAGCTCGAATAGCGCGACGGGGTGGCGCAGCCCGTAGTTTTCCAAGACCTGCGGATGAAGCTCGCCCAGGTATCCGAGCGATTCGTTGCCCGCTCCGCGTAGCACCGCCGCGCGGCCGGGGATGAAGCTTGGGTGCTGGCAGGCCTCGTAACTGACGCTTCGCCCGAACTCGTGCAGAAAGGCGTCGAGCACGGCGCGGATGTCCGCGAAGCCGACGTGTGTGCCGACCATCGCCGCCGCCACGCGTCGATGTTCGCGTGCTCCGGTCTCGGCCTTTGGATCGCGCAGGCAGACGTCGCCGACCTCGAACAGTTGCTGCGGGAGGTCGTGCTGCTTGTTGATCGCGAAGGTCTCGAGCAGGCCGGGAATCAGGGAGACGCGGCAGATGGTCTGGTCGACGCTGATCGGGTTCTCGATCCGGACGCACTCGCGGAGCAGCGCGTCGCGAAGGTCGGGTCGCTCCGCCAGATTGAGTTTGTCGAACGCCGCGGCCTCGTTGGTGAGGCCCAGCGTCATGACCTGATGAAAGCCCAGCCCGGCGAGTACGCGTCGCGCCAGTGCGCAGCGCTCCTCGATTTCGCGCGGGACGCCGACGGTGAAGGTCGGCACCAGCTCCGCGGGCAGACGGTCGAAGCCATACGCCACGGCGACATCCTCGATCAGATCGATCGGATGCATGAGGTCGTTGCGATAGGCCGGCGAGAGGACGGTCAGCGTGTCGCCGCCACCCGGCTCGACGTCGTGACCCATCCGCGCCAGGAGTTTCACAATCTCGTCGCGCGAAAGCGTGACGCCGACGGTTTCCGCTGCTTCGCGGGCCGACAGGGACATTCGCCCGGGCTGAAGCGCCGGCGTCAGCCGCGCGGGCCGACCTTCGAATCGCAGCTCGACCTGCTCGACGACGATTTCGGGCATCAGCTCGACCAGCCCCGTCACCATCACATTCAGCGCTCGATCGACGACGCGCTGCGAAAGGCCGGTCACGTCGATGAACATATCGGTCGTGGCCTGCGTCACACGCGACGACTCGCCGTTGATGATCGGCGGCAGCGAAAGCACCGTGCCGGCGCTGTCGCGTAGCGCCGGATAGGCCGTCAGCCCCGCCAGCAGCCGGGCGTATTTTTTGCCTGTGCCGTGACGTTCCAGCATTTCGCGCGGCGTGACGTTGTCGGCGGCGTTTTTGGGGTTAAAGCCCAGCGGGACGAAGCGAATTTCGTCGGGGCCGACCGGGGCGTAGCTGAACGCGGGGCCGCGCAGCACGGCGAGGTCATATGCTCCGATCGAGGCCAGCTTGCGATCGCGGCCGAGCGCCCAGTGCAGGTTTTCCTGCAGATTCATGATCGTTTTGACGCGCTCGTCGTCGAGCTTCAGCCCGCGCAGTACGGCGCAGGCGATGTATGGCCGATAGCTTTCCGGCTTTTCCATGCGCGGGTCGACCACGACGTGCGTCGTCGCGGGGCGGATGGCGTATTTGCGAAAGCCGGGCTCGATGTCGAAGTAGCCGCGGAGACAGCGAGCCATGCCGCCCGGATCGAAGATGTCGGGCCGTGCGGCGAGCATGTTCAGACGCAGGACGCGGTTTTCGCCGCGGGTCTGGCGGGCGGCCGCGTCTTCGCGGAAGTCGGCGTGACATTGCGGACAATCGACGGGGGCGCCCTGGGCCTCGGTTCGTTCGATGGTGCGGCCGCAGCGGGCGCAGCCGAACTGCTGCATGATCGCCAGTTCTTCGACCTCGGTCCCGACGGCAGTGATGCCGCGCCGCAGGCCGTCCACGTCGAGCGGCTTGGCGACGCCGCGATTGACGGCTTTCAGCAGGGTATCGACCGACATATTGACAATGGGCATGGCGCGTTCCGTCCGACAGGCGTGATTTCACCGTCGCCGTCGAGCCGCAGGCTTCAGCCTGCGCGGCGTCGGGCGTGCTGGAAATCACGTCAGTTCAGAGTAGTTTCTAACGTCGCGGGCCGGATCGCGAAAGTGCGGTCTTCCAGGACATCGCCAGCGCCGATCGCGCAACGATGGGCCGATATACTCCAATTTCCCATGAAGCAAAAACACTCAAAAAACACCGCGCAGGCCCAGCGCGGCGGAAAACCGGGCCCGACGCCGCCAGCGGCCGCAACTGCCGCCGCCATCGACAGTGTCCGCGCTCCCTGGTTCGAGCTGGGCGCGGTGCTTCTGCTGGTCGCCGCCGGCGCCTCCGGCATGCTCGTCGCCGACCATTTCAAGCTGGTGGAACTGCCGGGCTGCGGCGCCGGCAGCGGATGCGAACAAGCGACGAACAGCTTCTATGGCAAGGTGCCCGGCGTGGGTGTGCCGGTCTCGTTCGTGGGGTTGGCCTATTTTGGATCGATGCTGGTCGGCTGGCTGGCGAGCCGCGGACGGGTTTCGTGGAGTCTGCGCGGCCTGATCTGGCTGGGCGGGTTCATTTCGCTGCTGTATGTCGGCTTGATCCTTTTTGCCGGCCTCTTCTGCAAGTGGTGCCTCGCGGCGCACGTTGCGAACTTCGTCTTCCTGTTCGTGGTCGAGCGTGTCTTTCGCCCGCTGCGCCTCACGACCGGCCATGTCGGCCTCACGGCCGCCGTTTTTGCGGCACTGATGATTGGCACGGTCGGCTACGACGCCACCCGCCGGGCCGCGCGGGAGGAGCGCGGTCGCGAGTTGAATGAGGCGACGAAGCAGCAAATTGAGCAGCAGGCCCGCCAATCGACGAGCTCGGCCGCCAGCAAGTCGGCCTCCATGCCACCCTCCACTGGCGCCGCAGTCAGCACGACTCAGGCAGCCGCAGCGGATCCGTCGACCCCGGCGACGAAGCCCGTCCCGACGGCTGCGCAGCCCGCGCTCGCCGACGGCCGCGTCTTCACCGGTCGCTACCGCCTGGGCCGGCCCGAGACCGCGATGCGGGTTGTGATGTTCACCGACTATCAATGCCCCGATTGCCGGATGTTCGAGCGTGAGGTCATGCAGCTCGTCAAGAAGTATCCGGATGAGCTCTCGCTCTCGATCAAGCACTACCCGTTCTGCACGCAATGCAACCCCGGCGTCCCGAATCTGCATGGCAACGCCTGCTGGGCCGCCCGCGCGGCCGAGGCCGCCGGCATGCTCGGCGGGGCCGATGCGTTCTTCAAGATGCACATGTGGCTCTTTGAGGAGAAGGGCAAATTCGCGAATGACGAGGCCCTCGGCCGCGGCGTGGCCGCCGCCGGCCTCGCCTGGGAAGGCTTCACCGACAAGATGAAATCTCCCGAGACGCTGGCCAACGTCAAGGCGGATATTGAGGAAGCCAACTCTCTCGGCATCGAGCGGACGCCGATGATTTTCGTCAACGGCGTCGAGCTAAAAGCCTGGAACGTGGCCGGGGGGCTGACCAAGATGGTGGACGAACTGGCGGCCGCAAAGTTGCCCGCCCGCGGCCCCGAAAACGATCAACCGCCGGCCGCGATGGAGCGTCTCCTGCGGCTCTTCACCGAGACGGCGCCGC
>JALHOX010000197.1 GCA_022842805.1 Phycisphaerae bacterium
CGCCGCCCGCCCCCGCACGCGCTTCTTCAATTCGCTATTCGCTATTCGCAATTCGCGATTCCCCTGCTCCCCTCTTCAACTCGACACTCTGCACCCGCAACTCGAAACTCCCCCGCCGCCCGCCCCCGCGCGCCCCCTCTTCCAATCGACACTCTGCACTCGAAACTCGCAACTCGCCCGCTCCCCTCTTCCACTCGACACTCTGCACCCGCAACTCGAAACTCCCCCGCCGCCCGCCCCCGCGCGCGCCTCTTCAATTCGCTATTCGCTATTCGCTATTCGCCATTCCCTATCCCCCATCCCCGCCCCGCCCCTCTCGGTTACGATATCCACGAGTATTGGCGGACCATCGTTCGGTCTCGCATTTCAACGAAATCAAGCGTCGCCCTGGTCGCGCGAGCGGCGGGCGTCGGCATCGTCGACGGTCGGGCATGTGCGACCGCCCGCGGATGCCATCGGGAGCGTTTGCCTTGTCGAATCTGCCTTCGTCGCCGGTCTCGCGAAACCCAAGCAACCCCCCTTCCGAACGCGAACTGATCGCGCGCTCGATCGCCGCGCAGCACTTCGCCGGGCCCAATCAGGACCAGTTCGAACAACTCGTTCACACCCTGCTGCGGCTGCACCGCGACGGCAACGATCGCGGCGACATCAAGCTGCTCAGCCGCGCGCTGGGCGAATTGCGCTATGCGTTCAAGGTCTTCAACCCCTTCTCCGCCACGCGAAAAATCAGCATCTTCGGCTCCAGCCGCACCAAGCCGGAGCATCCGGACTACATCGCCGCGATGGAGTATGCCAAGCGCATGTGCGCCGCGGGCTGGATGGTCATCACCGGCGCCGGCGACGGAATCATGAAAGCCGGCCACGGCGGGGCCGGCCGCGAGGCGAGCTTCGGCGTGGCGATCCGGCTGCCCTTTGAACAGGCCACCAACGACATCATCGCCGACGACGACAAGCTCGTGAACTTCAACTACTTCTTCACCCGCAAGCTGATGTTCATCAAGGAAGCTTCCGCGGTCGCACTCTTCCCCGGCGGCTTCGGCACGCAGGACGAGCTATTTGAGACGCTGACGCTGATCCAGACCGGCAAGGCCCAGATCGTGCCCGTCGTCATGGTGGAGCACGCCAACGGCCGCTACTGGAAGGAGTGGCAGGACTACGTCGACGATCATCTGCTCAAGACCGGGATGATCAGCGGCGACGACGAACATCTGTACCTGATCACCGACGACATTCAGGAGGCGGTCGACGAGGTGCTGCGGTTTTATCGCGTGCACCATTCCCACCGCTATGTCGGCAAAGACCTCGTCATGCGGCTCGAAACCAAGCTCTCCCCCACCGCGCTGCAGAAGCTCAACGACGAATTCGCAAACAGCCTGCTGGTCTCAGGCAAGATCGAGGCCTGCGAGGCGCTGCCCGAGGAAGACGGCGAATTCGCCGAGAAGCCGCGGCTGCGGTTCCACTTCAACAAGCGAAACTTCGGGCTCTTGCGCAAGTTCATCGATCGGGTGAACGAGAGCGCCTGACGAGCGGGTTTCGGATTGCGAGTGCAGAGCGTGTATTTAAAAAGGCAGGCGCCCCCGCGCCTGCTGCAACTCTGCGCTCCGCACTCAGGACTCGATGAGCGATCAGGTGGCGCGCTTGCCGATCGGCAGATAGTCGCGCTTGGTGGGGCCGGTGTAGATCTGGCGCGGGCGATAGATGCGGGCCTTGGGGTTGAGGTGCACTTCGCGCCAATTCGCGATCCAGCCCGGAATGCGGCCGATGGCGAATAGAACCGTGAACATGTTCAGCGGAATGCCGATGGCGCGCATGATGATGCCGCTGTAGAAGTCGACGTTGGGATAGAGCTTGCGCTCGACGAAGTAGTCGTCGCGCAGGGCCGTTTCCTCGAGCTTCTTGGCGATATCGAGCAGCGGGTCGTGGACGCCGAGCTTGTTGAGCACTTTGTCGCAGGCGGCCTTCAGGATCTTCGCACGCGGGTCGAAGTTTTTGTAGACGCGGTGGCCGAAGCCCATCAGGCGGGCCTTGCTGTCCTTGGCCTTTACCCGCGCGATGAATTCCTCGGGCTTTACGCCGCTCTTGTGGATCTCCGTCAGCATCTCGATCACGGCCTGATTCGCGCCGCCATGGAGCGGCCCCCATAGAGCGCAGACGCCCGCGGAGACGGAGGCCCAGAGATTGGCCTGACTGCTGCCGACCATGCGCACGGTCGACGTGCTGCAGTTCTGTTCGTGGTCGGCGTGCAGGATGAAGATCTGATCGAGGGCGCGGACGACGTCCGGATCGGGGTCGTACTCGGCGTAGGGCTTGCTGAAGAGCAGATGCAGGAAGTTCGCGGTGTAGCGCAGGTCGGAGCGCGGGTACATCATCGGCTCGCCGATCGACTTCTTGTAGCTGGCGGCGGCGATGGTGCGGACCTGGCTCATGAGGCGCGCGGCCTGGCTGGTGAAGCTTTCGTCGTCGTCGAGCTTCATGAGCGCGGGCTGAAAGCAACTGGCGGCGTTGATCATCGCCGACAGGATCGCCATCGGGTGGGCGTTGGGCGGGAAGCCGTCGTAGTGGTGGCGGAGGTTTTCGTGCAGGAACTGGTGGGCCGTGAGCTGGCCGCGGAAGCGCTGCAGCTCGGCGGCGGAAGGCAGTTCGCCGAAGACGATCAGATAGGCGGTCTCGACGAAGGTTGACTCTTCGGCCAGCTGCTCGATCGGATAGCCGCGGTAGCGCAGGATGCCGGCGTCGCCGTCGATGTAGGTGATCGAGCTGAGACACGACCCGGTGTTTCCGTAGCCGTCGTCAAAGGTGATCATCCCCGTTTTGTTGCGGAGTTCCTGAATATCGACGGCGACCTCATTCTCGCTGCCGACAAAGGTGGGCAGCTCGATCGATTTGCCCTGAAAGTTCAGCGTCGCTGCGTCACTCATCACTGCTCCCTGCGCCCCGGAGTCCGCGGGCTTTTTGTGGCCGCTCGTGCGACCCATCTACTTATCGACCGCGTAACGATTGCTGGTTGACCGGGCCGCTCTGGCGACGCCGGACGGAGGATGGTAGCGGCATCGGGGCGCGGATTCAGCCGGTTGTTTTTCGGAGGCGAAAGAGAATGGGGCGAGGGGGTGAATCCATCCCGGCTCGGCCCGTGCGTCCCGGATTTGCGGCAGATTATCGCTCGAATTTCGTGCGAATTGGGGCCAGGTTCAGGCGGAAGCCGGGGATGGCTTCGCTGGCGAAGGCGTCGGATTCGGGCTGGATTTCGACATACTGGCCGTTGACGAGGCGGAGAAACGTGAGGGTCTTGTCGGCGGGATCGATGATCCAGTATTCGCGCACGCCGAAGCGCTCGTAGTCGCGCCGCTTGGTGCGGACGTCAAGCGGGCGGTTGTGTCGCGAGACGACCTCGACGATCAGATCGGGCGGGCCTTCGATCAGGTTCGTTATCAGCGCGGCGTGCGCGTTCGACACATAGGAGAGATCGGGGCGATAAACCAGATCGTCGGCGAGTCGGACGTCGGTCTCATGAACAATTTCGCCGATCGGGTTGGAATCCAGGTAGCTCTGGATCCAGTGCGCGATCAGCGTTGCAATGCGGTTGTGTCCGAAGCTTGCCCCAGGAGACATGACAACGACCCCATCGATCAATTCGTACCGGAAGCCGTCCGGCGGGAGCGCCAGATACTCATCGGCGTCCATGCGCAGGCCGGCGTATTCCGGGTCGCGCAGCGTGAGGGAGGCTTCGTGGTAACGAACGACCATAACCCGATTGTAACGGGACGGTCGGTGAGATCAGCGGCGGTCGCAAAGCGGTTCGGCGGCCGGCGAGCCGCCGGCCGCTACTTCACGCCTGACGTTACATCAGCGTTTCGAACTCCAGCAGTTCTGCCGGGCCCGATAGCTTGTCGAACGACATGGCCTGATTCACGATCCGATCGGCGGTGGCGTCGCTGACCACGCCGGCGGCGAGAATCTTGAACTTCTTGACGACTTCGTCATCGGTCATGGGGTTGCCCGCATGGCCGCGCGGATAGTCGACCTTCTTGCTGATCTTCTTGCCGTCCTTGAGGGTGATGACGAGGTTGTTCGGAATTCCCTTGGGATAGCCGGCGTTGCACTCCGGCGTCTCGACGATCTTGATCTTGTCGAGCAGGCCGAGGACGCGCGCGTCCTTGATCATCGCATCACTGAACGAGGCACGCGTGACGTCGCCGTCGATCAGCGCGCAGGCCACGCAGAAGCCCATGCTGTGGTCGGCGGTCTCGCGGCTGGTTGGGCGCCATTTCTCCGGCTCGCTGCCGATGATGCTGACCGCGGCCTCGAAGCTCTCGATCAGCATGCTGGTGATGTTGCTGACGTCGCCGACCTGCGGGCGAAGCTGCAGCGCCGCGTCGATCGCTGATTGCGAGTGATACTCGGCGGGCCAGAACTTGATGTAGGTGCGGTTGATCATCCAGTCATCCGCGCCCTTGGTCCAGGCGGGCGAGAAGGCGCCGGTGACCATCTTGAACAGGCCCTTGGGCCCTTCGAAGATCTCGTTCGGGCCGGTCATGCCGTCGCGGGCCAGCTTGGCGGCGAAGACGCCGTTGCGGGCGGCGTTGGAGAAGGCGCAGGCCTTCCAGTCGGAGATCTGGCCAGTGCGGGTCTGGCGCGTCGCGAAGTTGCAGACGCCCGCCAGGCCGAGGGTGTGGACCATCTGCTCGGCGCTGAGCTTGTAGAGCTTGGCCGCCGCCAGCGACGACGAGAGCGCGCCGTAATAGACGTGATCCCAGCCATGCGCCCGCAGCGAGGCGGCGTCGCACATGCGGCACTGCACCTCATAGGCCAGCGCGATGGCGGCGATGATGTCCTTCGGGTTGCTGTTCATCACCTGCCCGACCGCGAGGCAGGCCGGGATGTTGTCGCTGGGGTGGGCGGGCTCTTTGCTGAGATAGGTGTCGTTGAAGTCGAGATAGCGGACCAGCGCGCCGTTGGCGAAGGTCGCGAGGTCTTCGGTCGTCTTGTGCTTCGAGCCGATCAGCCCCGCGCCGTTGGCGATCGTCACGCCGCTCGCGATGCCGCGCGCCACCTTGCCCGGCCGGCTTTTCCAGGCGCCGAGGGCGCAGCCGATGGAGTCGAGGATGCGACGCTTGACCTCGTGCTGTGCGGCGGGACCGAGCGAATCAAACGACGCAGACTGGGCGTAATTCGCCAGCCGATGGGCGAGCGTGCTCATGCAATCTCCTATGGGGGTTGAACGCCGTCGCGAAATGTAAGGGACGCGCCGAGCGACTTCAACGGCGGCGGGGAAATGCAGAATGCAGAATGAAGAATGCAGAAAGCGCGGGCGCGAAATCGCGCCCGTGCCGCTGTTATCGCAGGCCCTTACTGCGTTCTGCATTCTTCGTTCTGCATTTCTTCTTCATAGCCCATACTCGCGCCAGCGCCGCGTGACCTGCTCCTTTACTTCGCGCGTCATCTCGATCTCGGGCGGCCATTCGCGGATCGGGCCTTCGCCGGTGATCTTTTTGGTCGCGTCGATGCCGATCTTGCTGCCGACGCCGCAGTGGGGCGTGGCGTGATCGAGGATGTCGAGCGGGCCGTCGATCATCATGATGTCGCGCTTGGGATCGACGTTGGCGCAGAGCTGGAACATGACGGCGTCTTCGTCATGCACGTCGACGTGCTGATCGACGACGACGATCATCTTCGTGAACGCCATCTGTCCGGCGCCCCAGATCGCGCTCATCACCCGCCGTGCCTGATAGGGGTATTCCTTCTTGATCTTCACGAACGCGCAATTGTGGAAGCAGCCGAACATCGGCAGGTTGTAGTCGATCACGTCGGGAATCAGCGTCTGCAACAGCGGCAGGAAAATCCGCTCGGTCGCCTTGCCGAGCCAGAAATCCTCCTGCGGCGGCTTGCCGACGATGGTGGTGATGTAGATCGGGTTCTTGCGATGCGTGATCGCGGTGATGTGGAACTTCGGGAACAGATCGGCCAGCGAATAGAAGCCGGTGTGATCGCCGAAAGGCCCCTCGAGAATCGGCTCTTCGGCCGGGTCGATGTAACCCTCGACGACGAATTCGGCGGTCGCGGGCACCTCAATCTCGGGCTGGCTGACGCAGGGCACCAGTTCGATGCCGCCGCCATTCAGGAAGCCGGCGAAGAGGCACTCATCGATGCCCGGGGGCAGCGGGCAGGTGGCGGCGTAGGGCATGACCGACGGGCCGCCGAAGGAGACCGCGACGGGCATGCGCTTGCCCAGTTCGCGATAAGCGCGGAAGTGGCGGGCGCCGTCGTGGTGCATGTGCCAGTGCATGGCGGCCAGCTTGGGCCCGAAGACCTGCACGCGATACATGCCGATGTTGCGGTCGCCGGTGACGGGGTGCTTGGTGAAGACGTTGGTCAGCGTCAGATAGCGACCGGGGATCGTGCCGGTCACGGGTGTGTGGGGTGTCTTGTTGGCGGCGGCGGGTTGGCCGGCGTTGATGGTGGCGAGCAGGTTTCGCCAGGCATCTTTCGCAGGTCCGTCATTCACCATCCAGGTGAGGTCGCCGTCGTGCGGCCAGCACTTCAGCACCGGCAAGGTCGTGAGATCGGCGTCGTCGGTATGCACGACCTCCTGACAGACGCCGCGACGGACGACCTTGGGCGGCAGGTTGGCGAGCTGCATCAGTTGCGGCAGCTTTTTGAGCTTGTCCATCAGGGTCGTGGGCACTTCGGGCTTGATCAGCACCTTTACGCGGTCGGCCAACTCGGCGAAGTCGTTGCAGCCGAGCGCCAAACACATCCGCTCTTTGCGGCCGAAGGTGTTGATGAGCACCGGGTAGCGCGAGCCTTTGACGCGCTCGAAGAGGAGCGCCGGGCCGCCGCTCTTGGTGACGCGGTCGGTGATTTCGCTGATTTCGAGAATCGGATCGACCTCGACCTTGATCCGCTTGAGCCAGCCGCGCTTTTCCAGCTCGGCGACGAAACTCTGCATGTCGGCTTCGGGCAAAGGTGACTCCTCGGCGAACCTGGGCTTTTTGGCACATGGGCGGCCGCGCAGGCGGAGGCCTGCGGCTCTTCGGCACGGAAGAGGCCAGAAGTATAGGAAGTCGGCGGCGAAGACCGTCCCAGCCGCGCGCCGGTTTCATCCTTCTCGGAAATCGGCGCGGCGGTACGATGTGTTGGTGGGTGATCCGGCCTGCCGGTGAGAAGGGTTCGCGTGCGATGAGCTGGGAAAATCGCGAGTACGCGCAGAGCGGGTCGTGGCGCGATCCGTCGCCGTTGGGGCTCAACTGGCCCGGCGGGGCGCTGCGCGTGATCGTCATCGTGCAGGTTGTGGGCTGGCTGGCGGCGCTGGCGCTGCGCGAGTCGGTGCCGGGCGCGACGCACTATCTGAACGGGATCACGGCCGCGGTGCAGCCGCGACCGGCGACGATCCTGCTTCATCCGCTGACGCCCTGGAGCGGACGGCTGTTGGGGGGAGCGCTGCAACTGATCTTTGTGATCTGGGTGCAGATCACGCTCGGGCGGTTGATGCAGGAGCACTTTGGCGAACGGCGAATGGTCTGGCTGTTCGTGCTCGGCAATTTTCTGTCGGGCCTGGCCTACTTTACGATGATCCCCTTCATGCCCCCCTTCTCGACGGCGCCGCTCGACTGGCCGGCGGGCGGGCTGGCGGCGTGGGCCTTCGTCGGCTGGCGTGCGCTGCAATATGAGTTTGTGCCGATCGGCGAAAAGCTGCATCCGCTGTCGCGCGTGATTGGGTTTGCGGCGCTGATCGTCGCGGTGTTCGAACTGGTGTCGTGGGGCATGGGCGGGCTCAATCTGTTGGTCGCCGTCGCGTTCGGATCGCTGGCGGTGTTCGTCGTGCCGCTGGTTGAGCGCCGGCTGCGCTGGCCGAGCTTTCGACGGCGGAGCGAGCCGCGGACGATTCCGTTTCCGCGCGGGAGAGCGGCGAGCGGCCCCGGCGGGCGCGCGGCGCGGCCGGAACCCGAGGCGCAGGAGGCCCCTGCCGTTCGCTTGGCCGATGACGAACGCGAGCTGGACGCGCTGCTGGCCAAGATCAGCGCCACGGGTCTGGCTTCGCTCTCGCAAGCCGAGCGGGATCGGCTGGAACACCTTCGTCGTCAGCGGCTGCAGCGCACGCCGTAGGGTTTTGGGGGACGATGGCGGCGTGGGAGGTCGGCGGGGGCCGCAAACGGGCGGGCGAGGCGTTACGCGTCGGGGTTGGTCGGGGGTGACGAGTTGTGACAGTTGCACACGGGAAAACGTGGACCCGGCGGCGCAAATCGACTACTTTTTCCGCGTCAACCGTGGCGTTTTTCCCGGAAAAAACAAACCGAAGGATCGTTATGTTGCAGAGACTCTACAGACCCGCCGTCGGACTGCTTGCCGTGTCGTTCGCGGCGCCGCTCTTTGCTCCCGCGGGGGCGGAGACGGCGGGGGACCCGG
>JALHOX010000198.1 GCA_022842805.1 Phycisphaerae bacterium
CGGGGCCGACATTTCCGCCACCGCGGTCGGAAGCTCGGTGTCGTACTTCGTCAGGTCGAGCTCGTCGTCCTGCACATTCAGCGGCGGCGGCCCGGAGGGCAGTTTTTGCACGCTTTCGACCCACACATCCCCGACCAGCAATTCGTTCCCGGCCCAGTCGGTCTTGATCTCGCCCACCAGGTGGGCCGCCACCAGCGGATCAAGCTGGCGCGTGATGTCGATCGTGCCGTCTTTGTGAAAGCGCAGCCGATAACGGCGGGTGTTGTTCATCGCCTCGGCCCGACACATCGCCAGCGCCGCCTGGACGCGGCGGGTCGATTCGGGCAGATCATCACGATGGAGGATGCCGTCGAGGTCCATCAGCAGGACCGACGCCATGACCGACATAATGATGATCACGAGCAGGACTTCCAGCAGCGTGAAAGCCGTACGCCGCCGAATGTCGTGCTCGTGTCGTCGGGGGGACATATTCAACTACTTAGGACTGCTTCCAGTTCTTGACGTCGTCGTCGGTGCCTTCCTGGCCGTCGGGCCCGGCGCTGCTCAGGTCGAAGCCCTGCTCATTGAAGCGGCCGGGGAACTGGTAGATGTACTCTCTGCCCCAGGGGTCCTTGAGCGCTTCTTCGGCGATGTACGGACCGGCCCAGTCCTTGGCCGCCTCATCGTCGCTGGGCTTTTCCAGCAGGGCCCGCAGGCCGCCGTCGTCTTCGCGCGGATAGCGCTTCATGCTCAGCTTGTAGCGCTCGATGGCGCTGCCGAGCTGCCCCTTGATCGCGACCTCGGCCGCTTTCTTGTTGGCCTGCTCGCCGGCGCCGCCCAATTGCGTCAGCACCAGCACGGCGATGATTCCGAGAATGACCAGCACCAGCAGGACTTCGATGAGGGTGAAGGCCTTGCGACGCACGCGAACGTTCTTGCGATTCTTCATCTTCAATCTCCAAACAGACTCGACTCAGACCATTCCAGATTCACAGGGGACGTCATGTCCAGGTGGCATGCTCTCGCGGCGTGCCGCGGAAGCGTGCTCGCATCCATCAACCGCGCATCGCGCCGGTCGTCAGTTGCAGGATCGGCAGCATCAGTGCAAACGCGATCGTCAGCACCATCGCCGCCATCAGCACCAGCATCAACGGTTCGAGCGTGCGCATGAACACGTCGATCTTCTGGCTGGTGCGTTCCTCCTGCACATTCGCAATCTGCACCAAAACCTTTTCGAGCGTATTGCTCTCTTCCGCTACAGCAATCATATCCAACAGAGCCGGCGGGAATATCTTTCCGCGGGCCAGAGGCTGGGCCAGCGAATCGCCGCGGCTGACGTTGTCGGCGGCGGTGTCGATCAGCTCGCCGATGAACGGGTTGCCGGCCGAGTCGCGGGCGATGTGCAGCGACTGGATGATCGGAATGCCGTTGGCCAGCAGCGTGCCGAAGATGCGGCAAAAGCGGCACAGCGCGACCATGGTGAAGATCGGGCCGATCATGGGCGCGCGAATCTGAAACGCGGCCACGGCCCGCTTGCCGGTCTCGCTCCGCAGATAGAGCCAAACGAGCAGGACGACGAGCGCCACGGTCACGATCAGCGATAGCCAGTATTCGGTCAGGATCGTGTGCATGCCGAAGACCACTTGCGTGATCGTCGGGAGCTTCTTGGTGCCGAGCAGTGGCTTCAACTTTGGCACGACGTACAGCAATACGACGAGCACCGCGAGAATGCCGCCGCAGAAGAGCATGACGGGGTAGATCAGCGATCCGATCAATTTGTTGCGCAGGGTGTCCTGGCGTGAGACGAACTCGGACATGCGCGCCAGCACGTCTTCAAGAAAGCCGCCCTTTTCGCCGGCGCGGACCATCGCGACGTGCACGCCCGGGAAGGCCTCGGGGTGTTTTTCCATCGAGTCGGCGAGCGAATCGCCGCCGGAGACATCCTCGTGCACGGCTTTGAGCACGCGGCTGAGGGCTGGGCTGGATGATTGCTGACTGAGGACGCTGAGCGAGCGCAGGATCGGCACGCCGGCCCGCAGCAAATCCGCCAGTTGCTCATAGGCCTGGCCGACCTTGGCGATGGACACCCGTCGCGTTCGCCCGGTGATGACCGATCGGCCCTGGGTCTCGACCTCGCGAATTTCGGTCGGCTGCAGCGCTCGGTCGTCGAGCGCACGGGTCGCCGCCAGCGACGATTCCGCCGTCAGCGATCCGGTCACAACCTGACCGGCGGCGTTGCGAGCTCGATAGGCAAAGGTCGGCATGATCTCGATCTAGTTTTGGAAGAGCCGCACGGTTCGACCTACGCGGCGGCTGTCGGGCGCAACGACGCCCAACACCCGGTATACCCCGCGAAACGGCTGCGGGTTGCGACGCCGGAACGGCGGGCGGAAACGGGTCCGGGAACGGTTCTTGCCCGAAAACGTCGCGGAGAGTACTATAACTCGCTTGAAAAACTTGTTGAATCTGGGCTGTGCGTTGAACAGCCGTTCGGGGGTTCGCGCCGGCTATCCGGCACTTGGGACTTCGACTTGAAACGATCCGATCCGCCCGCAGAACGCGAGACCGTCCGTAAACCTCGCGTGGAAAAGAAACCAGCGACCGCCGCCAAAGCCGCTTCGGCCAAGAAGCCCGCCGCGCCAAAAGCCGCGCGCAAGTCCGCCGCGGCCGACACAAAACCACAAAAGGCGACCGCCGTCGCGGCCATCGCCGAAGCGGAACCGGTCCTGCTGGCCCATCCCGAGGAATTGGTCACGCCGCTGAAGCCCGGCCCCGGTTTCGACCAGCTGGGATTGCATCCGGACATCCTCGCGGCCCTGCGCGACGCGAAGTTTGAAACACCCTCCGACATTCAACGCGAGCTGATCCCGCACGCCCTCAAGGGGCAGGATTGCCTGGGCCAGGCCCGCACCGGCACCGGCAAGACCGCCGCCTTCGCGATTCCGCTGCTGCAACTGGTGAAGCACCGCGCGGGGCTGCAAGCGCTCGTGCTCGTGCCGACCCGCGAGCTCGCGGTGCAGGTCGATCAGCACGTCCGCATGCTCGGCAAGCAGCGCGGATTGTCGACTGCGCTGGCCTATGGCGGCGCCAATGCCGGCGCACAGATCCGCCAGATCGCCGACGGGGCGGAGATCGTTGTCGGCACCCCCGGCCGCGTGCTCGATCTGCATGGCCGCCGGGCGCTGCCCTTCGACGGCTTGAAGCACGTCGTGCTGGACGAAGTCGACCGCATGCTCGACATCGGCTTTCGCGACGACATCCGCCGCATCTTGCGTTCGATCAAGAGCAAGCATCAGACGATCTTCGTCAGCGCCACGATCAGCGACGAAATTCGCAAGCTGGCCAAGACGTACATGCACGAGCCGGTCGAGATCAACGTCTCGGCCGACGAGCTGACGGTCGACAAGATCGAGCAGGGCTACGTCACGGTCGAGCGTCGCGACAAGTTTGACACGCTGCTGAAATTCATGCGGGCCGCCAAGCCCACGCTGGCGATCGTCTTCTGCAATATGAAGGTGACCGCCCGCAAGGTCGCCAAGCTGCTGAAGGACAACCGCATCGAGTGCGTCGAGATTCACGGCGACCTGATGCAGCGCAAGCGCGAGCGGGCGATGGAGCAATTCCGCAAGGCGCACGTGCAGGTGCTTGTCGCCACCGATCTCGCATCGCGCGGACTCGATGTGCTGGAAGTCTCGCACATCGTCAACTACGACATCCCCGAAGACACCGCCGTCTACGTCCACCGCATCGGCCGCACCGCCCGCATGGGTAAGAGCGGCTACGCGGTCACGTTCGTGCAGCCCGACGAAGGCAAGCAGCTCACCGACATCGAGAATCTGATCAACCGCGTGCTGCCGCAGTTCGAAGATTCATGGGCCCCGCCCCGCGTTGCGCGGCCGGTTGCCGCGCCGCCCCCCGCGCCGACGCCCGAAAGCCACGCCGAGATTACGATCGCCGGCGAAAAAGAGCATGTGCAACTGCCGAAGCGCCTGTTGGAGCCTTATCAGCGCGACGTGGTGCTCGACTCCTATGGTTTGGTGCCGCTGGCCCGCAACCTGGGCAGCCGTTTCCGCAGCAATCGCCGCCGGCGCTGATTTTGGGGTGATTACCGCGGCGACGCCCCCGAGCGCCGCGGCTATTCTTCCTTCTTGATGCGGGCCGCTACGAGTCGATTTGCCAAAAACGACGTGCGGCTCACCGTTCGGAAGCCTTCGTAGATTTGCTTGGCGTATCCATGCACGGTGTGCGGGCTGAGCCGCAGGTTTCGTGCGATTTCCTTTTCGGTCTGGGGCCCTTCCAGTGCGATGCGCACTCGCTCCAGGGCCGGCGCGAGTTTGACGCCGGCGTCGCTTATTTCCGCCGAAAACCGAGAATAAAGCCCAGTCAGCGACGAGTGCAGCAGTGCGGCGATGGCGCACATTCGCGCGGAAAACGGCGGTTCGCCCCACGCTCGATGCCAGCCCAGCCCCGCCACCCGTCCGCAGCGTCCGATCCGGGTCAGGGAATAGATACAATCGCCGACCTTTGCGGCGCGGCGGATCTCCAGAACGTGTGGATGGGCGAACCATTCGCGATCGCTCAGGAGTGCCGAGCGCGGCAGGCAGACGGGCAGCTTGCACTTGTTCTGTATCGCCGACAGGAACGGGTCGCTGACAAAATCGCGGTCACGATATCGCTGATAGACCGCCGATGTTTTGCCGGAAAACTCGCCGCCTTCGATGCTGATGATGAATTGCGGTACTTTCCCGGGCAGGAAGTCGTCGAATACCCCGAAGACTACTATGTGCGCGCCGAACTTCTTACAAACCGCGTCGACGACAAAGCGCGCGGCTCGGATCGGCGTGTCGAGCATTGTCGACGATTCCGCGACGATCGCAAGAACCGCACACAAGTCCTCACGTCTCAGTACAGTGGAGCTCAACCCCATGCGAAGAGAATCGTAAAACCGACCGCCGGTCTACGAAATACCCCCACGAACATGGGGGATTGCAACAGCCGCCCAAGCCCCGATAAATTAGCCTCTGGTTGAAGTGAGTGGTGTCGTCCTACTGGGGAGACATCGCAATATATTGTGTTTCCCTCAGAGATTCCCCGCGCAATGCGCGGGGGGGCTTGCATGGCCCGCGTCGGTGCCGCTGACGCTGGGCCGTGCTTTTTTTGTTTCCAAGCGCTTTCGGTGGGGGCAGAAGCGTTGCCGCGAGAATTGGCATCGTCGTGACGAAACCGGAGGGGGGGCCAGGCTGGATTGGGTGCCTGACGATCACGGGCTCCCGTCGGGTACCGCCCCCGCGGGCGATAACTGCGAATCCGCCGGCAAACCTACCTAACGCACCCCTTCCGCGGATCGCTCCCGCCAATTCCCGACAATTTTCTGAGGCTTCGATCCCTCCCTTGCGGGTTAGGGCTGATTCGACCGCCGCTCCGGCGGCGGAATGAACCTTAACCCCGACAGGAAAATGAGGAGATCGGCGATGCGTAAGTTCTTGGTCAGTGCGGCGGCGTGTGTGGCGAGTGCGGCATTTTTGGCTCCGGCGGCGCTGGGGCAGTCGTTCAATATCGATTTCAACAGCGGCTCGGGCGCCGGTGCGGGCGCTCCGGCGATGAGCTTTAAGGGCGCCGCCGGCCAGGCCGGTTTCTGGAATGCGGTCGGTAGCACCACGCCGGTCACGTTGGCGGAGCTCGACAGCGCCGTCAGCGCTGTCACACTGACCCGCACCGGCGGCGGCACGATCACCAACAACGGCACCTCCGCCCTGAACGGCGACTTTGAGAAACTGCTGGAAGATGCGTTCAGCGGCAGCGCCGGGGCGTCGATCAACTACTCGCTCAACAACCTCCAGGCCGGCACCTACGCGGTTTACACCTACGCCATCGACCCGGCCAGCTCGCTCACGTCGCTGGTTTCGGTCACCGGTTCGACCAGTCAGACGAGCCAGCCGGTCGGCAGCTTGATGAGCGGACCGAACTTCTTCGTCGGTGCGACGCACGCTCTGCACGTGGTGACGGTTCCGGCCGGCGGCTCGATCCAGATCGGCGTCGGCCCGACGGGCGTGAACGTCGACATCGCCGGCATTCAGGTGGTGAAGCTGCCTGGCAGCAAGCTCCGGATGTTCGTGTCTGACGCCGCCGCCGGCGCTGTGACCGGTTCGAGCTGGAGCGATGCGTTCACCCACCCGACCACCGCCCTGCGCAACGCCTGGGTCGCCGGCGGCGCAAACTGCGAAATCTGGGTCGAAAACGGCTTCTACAAGCCGACCGGAATCGCCGGGCGACTCGAGAGCTTCGACATCCCCAGCGGCCTGAAGATGTATGGCGGCTTCAATGGCAGTGAAACCTCGCTGTCGGAGCGCAGCCTGCTGACTCTCACCTACCTCGACGGTGACATCGGCAACACCAGCAGCGACCTCGACAATTGCTTCAACGTGGTCGTCGCCGACGGCACCAGCGCCGACACGCTGCTCGACGGCTTCCGCATCTTCAATGGCTACAACAACGACGGCGGCGTCAACGGCGGCGACGGCGGCGGCATTCGCATGCTGAGCGGCAGCATGACCATTCGTGGCTGCTCGTTCGTCAACAACCTCGCCAGCGACAAGGGCGGCGCGATCTTCAGCCACAACGGCTCGCCCACGATCGTCGACTGCACGTTTGATAACAACGAAGCGTTTGACGGCTCCGCGGTCTATCACTCGGGCACTGGTTCGCTGAAGGTCTACAACAGCGACTTCCTCCGCAACGACGGATTCCAGGGCACGATCCGCTTCGACGACAGCGACGGCCTGGTCGCGGGCAGCCTGTTCCACGGGAACTACTGCGGCGGCGCGGGCTCGGCCGTCGAAACCAGCGGAGCCAACAGCGGCGTCACCATCGTGAATTGCACGATCGCCGGCAACACCAACGGTCAGGACGCGGCGGTCTATGTCCGCGACGGTGCGGACATGTTCCTGCGAAACTCCATCCTCTGGTTCAACGAGGCCGGCTTCGCCCCGACCACGCTGCAAGCTCAATATGCCGCCAGCGGCTTCGGCTCGACGATCTCGGCGAGCACGACCATCGTGGAGGGTGGCGGTGGTTGGAACGGCTCGAACCCGCTCTTCGTCGACGGCGACGGTGCGGACAACACCTGGGGCACCTATGACGACAAGTGCCAGCTTCAGGCGAATTCGCCCGCGGTCAACACCGGCAGCGTGGCCAACGTCCCGCAGGACCTGGGCGACATCGACCTCGACGGCAACGTCGCCGAGCAGCTCCCGATCGACCTCGACGGCAACCCGCGCATCAACGACGTGGTGGTCGATGTGGGCGCCTATGAGTATGAGCCGCAGGCGACGCTGATCGGCGATATGAACTGCGACGGCTTCGTGACGGTCGGCGACATCGGTGCGTTCGTCCTGGCGATCACCGACCCGGCGGCCTACCAGGCGGCCAACCCGACCTGCGAGATCATCAACGGCGATTGCAACCAGGACGGCTTCGTGACGGTCGGCGACATCGGGGCGTTCGTGGCCCTGCTGACCAACCTGTAAGCCGGCGGCAGACCGACGAGGTCTGTGGTTCGCGACGAGTCAGTCGCGACACGCCGACGCTCGACGAGCGAGCGATGAGCCGGCGGGGGCCTTGGCCGGCAAAGTGACCTGCGATGGAGCGGGTTGAAGCGGTGGGAACGAAGCACGATCGGTGATGAGCCGGTCGTGCTTTTGCCGTTCACGCGTGATGCACGGCTGCCTTCGGTATCCGCGAGCCCGATTCGCGGCTCACGGCCCGATCGGCTGCGATGCGGGCGCCGATGTGGTCGGGTTGGGCGGAGGCTCGGCCAGGCCCGCCGGTCGGCCGCCCTTGCGGGGGTCGCTGGCGCCGGTCATTTCGCCGGTGGGGGAAATCACGATCAGTTGAACGGCGGCTTGTTTGCGCTCTTTCGCGAGTGCGTGGCCCGCAGCCATCAGGCCGGCCGCCAGATCCTCGGATGGATTGCGATCGAAGTAGATCTCGTTGGGATACCACTGATGGTGCGGGCGAATTGCTTCCATCGCCGCTTGCGGCGTCAGGCGATAGTGGATGAGGTTCACCAGCATGTTCATCACCGCCGTGATGATGCGCGGGCCGCCCGATGCACCGATGGCGCAGACCACCTTACCCTCGCGCACGACGAGCGTCGGACACATGCTGGAGAGCGGCCGCGCGCCGGGGTTCACGGCGTTGCCCTCGCCCTGCATCAGGCCGAAGAGATTGGGTTCGCCGGGCAGCGCGGCGAAGTCGTCCATTTCGTTATTCAAGATGATGCCATAGCCCGGCACCATCACCGGCGAGGCGAAATTGTCATTGATGGTTTCGGTCATCGCGACGACGTTGCCTTTCGTATCGGCGACGCAGAAGTGCGACGTGCCGCGATCC
>JALHOX010000199.1 GCA_022842805.1 Phycisphaerae bacterium
AGGCCGCTACGAGTGTTTCGGCGTGCGGTGTTCGCCGAGCCATGCGTCGACGACTTCGACCAAAGGCGTCGCCATGCGGTGCAGTGTGCGACTCGGTGGTCGCTGTGCTGCGAAGTCGTCGGCCGACGGCTGGTCGGTTGGGTTTTCGAGACGCTCGAGCGCCGAGAGAACCGCCTCGACCGACTCGTATTCGACCAGCGACTCAAAGCAGCGATAGTCGGCGTGTTCGCGCTGCACGGGGCGCGAGCTGATGATTCGCGCGCCGTCGCCCTGGTCGTCCCATGCGGGCAGATGAAGCACGCTGGCGGTGGGGCGTTCGCCCGCGAGCAGGCTCCAGCGCAGGGCATCGGCCCTCACCCGCTGGGGCGCGCGGCCGATGCAGACTTGAAGCAGCCCTTCGCCGGCAAGCGACGCCAGCTCCGGCGGGGCTTCAACGCCGAGCAGCGCGATGATCGCGTCAGCCCGCTGCGTGCCGAGCTCGAGCATGACCTGATCGCCTGTGAGCGATGAGACGCTCATGTGTGCGGCGTGGGCCGCCTCGGCGGCGTCGGTGATGGTTTCTTCGTCGACTTCTTCGACGCGCAGCTCGGTGGCGAGCGGATGATCGGCGCCGAAGTGATTGCTGAGGATGCGCGGGGCGAACAGCTCGCGCAGCCAGCCGGCCCAGGAGCGGCTCGGGTTGGGTGCGACCTCGACCACGAGGGCGACTTCGTGATCGGTGTGATGCAGGCGGTGCAGCAACGCGATCGCCGGCAGGGCGGACGAACTATCGGCGAGGATCACCAATCGCATGGGCCGGCCTCCAGGAGACGGGTCAGGGCTTCGTGCATTTCGATGGCCATCAGAACGAACTCGGCGGTTGCGTCGGTTGGGTAGCGCATGCGGGCGTGCGGGCCCGTGATCGGCTGCGAGCCGGGCAGCGCGCCGTTGCAATCGGCGTCGATGGCGCTCATTTCCTGCGCCGCGACGGTGTCGGCGGCGGCCTGAGCGGCGGCGTTCAGGAAGTACATGTCGCGATTGCGCTGCCAATATCCCAGCCAGACGCGCGACATCCGCGCCGCGCCCGAGGGGCAGAAAAAGTCGGTCGCGGGCTCGATGAATTCGTCGTATCCGCCGGACAGGCGCCCAAAGCAGGCCTGATCGGCCGCGAGGCTGACGGCACACTCGGCGGCGATCCGCGTGTAGCGCTCGCCGGCGCTGCCGCCGAGGGCGCGGCCGCAGGCGTCGAAGCCGCTGATGGTGAGAGCGACGTGATGCGAGGCGGCGGTGTCGCGCGGGTCCGCGCCCCAGTTGCGGAAGCCGCCCTCGGGCATGCGCTGATCGGCGAGGGTGTCGAGCACGAGCGTTGCCGCCTCGCGCAGGCCGCCGAGCTGCGTGCGCTGAAAGAGCGCCAGCAGTGCGGCGCAAACTTCGGTGTAATAGGCCGGCGAGGCGTTCATGTGTTCCGTGCCCCGCGTCCACTGACGCGCGGGAGTGTTGAGATGGCGCACGAGCCAGCGGCCGGCCTTTGCGGCGCCCTCCAGATATTTCGCAGCGTGGGTGCGATCGTTGGCGGCCAGCAAGGCCTGGATCGCGAGGCTGGTGGACCAGACGCCGCGGGCTCCGACGCGCGGATCGGGCGGCTGCGGCGCGGGCATTCCCGGCAGTTGAATCGGAATCGGCAGGGGAGACAGCGGGGTGAGTTCGCCCATCGGCAGGCCGCCATCGTTGTCCTGTGCGTTGAGCAGCCAGTCGGCTTGGCGCAACGCCTCCGCACCGGAGGCGTGGTCATTGGCGAAGGCGCTGTAGCGGAGCAGCGCGGTGACGAGCATCGCGGTCGAGCCGGCATCCGCACCGGACCATCCCGTCGGCGGACGCAGGGGTTTCGAATAAAAGCCGCTTGCGCCATGACGGGGCGAGGCCGAACTTGCGTCGCCTGCCGCAGCGGCGGCGCTGGGGCCGGCTGAGGCTGCATGCAGCCATGCGGCCGCGAGCGCGGCGCGCTCGCGCAGCAGCGCCATGAACGGCGTCTGCGTGTGCTTGTTCTTCGGATCGGCGGATGAGCCCGCCGCCATGGTTGTCGCCATTACTCACCTGATTATTGATCGTGACGAAGGTAGCGCGATGCGCTCTCGCAGCGGCAGAGAACATAGTCCGTCGGGCGCGAGTCGGAAACCCCGCGGCGTCAGGTTTCATCGCAGGGCTGGGGCGGGGGGCGTCGGCCGGGGGCATGGTGGATCGAAGCGGCGGGTCGAATTCCCCGTGGGGGGGATGATCAACATCCAGGCGATTTCGAACGCGTCGGCCCGGCCTCGCCGCTTGCCGGTAGCGGCCCGCTCGAGAATCCGGGCCGGGCCGAGCAGGGGGCGAGCTGAAGTTGGGCCATATGTTTGAATAATGTTTGGTTTGACCGTGTGGATTGTCCCACCATTTACCACGGGCGCGGCACTGCGGGGCGGTGGAGAAGGGGGAGAGTAGGGGTAGGGCGGCGAAGTTTTTTTGCGGGAATCTCGGCGATTCGAACCATTCACAGCCCCCAGCTATTGCGGCGGCGGGAGAATACGCTACTCTATTCAGTGTCTGCAAGTCGTTCCAGATTCACAGGTTGAGACGCGATCGGCGGCAAAGTTGTTAACTTTGGCAAATTTTTCGCGGTTTCTTCTTGCAACGGTCGATGGAAACTGTACATTTGGCGAGCGTCGTGGGACGACGTGGGACGACTGGCAGGTCAGGCCGTGAAAGATGGCATTCAAAGGTGTGCAAAGGCTGCGACTCGACGAGAAAGGGCGAATGGCCCTGAGCGTCGAATTCTGGCGGGCCATGCACCCCACGAACGACGGCGACTGGTTCATGGCCGTCCCTGGGCGCCTGCCGCGGACGTACTGGCTGATTCCGAATCGCATCTTCGAGCGCGAGTCGGGCGCTTTGCCGCATCACGACACGATGTCCGACGACCTGTTCGCCTTCCTCGTTGATGAGGTGGCGGGCAGCGAGGAGTTGCGGCCGGACGGAAATTATCGCGTCGGGTTGTCTGATGAGTTGCTGAGCGCGATCGGCGCCAGCCGCAAGAAGCCCGACAACGAGTTGGTGGTCACGCCGTTCAACGATCGGCTGATCCTGTGGAGTGCCGCGAGTTTTGCGGCCTTTAAGAAAGAGATGGAAGAGTCTCGCGGCGATCGGCGGCAGAAGGTGCAGCCGGAACTGCGAACTCTGAGAGCGAACGCCGGTGGAGAAGGCAGCAGCGGCGGTGGGCCGCATGCGGAACTGCCCGTCGGCTGGAAGACATATACGGCAGAGCCGAAATAGCGAACTTTGTTTGGGTTGGGTTGCGAGGCAGGTCGGTAGAAGTGGTGGGGAGACAAGCAGCGACCGATTTTGGCCGGTCGCCGCTTCTCTCCCCCCAATCACACGGAGGAATCGTTCGAGACAGTTACGCCGACTGTCTGAACGCCGCGACAGGATGTCGCGGAACTCCGCCAAGGTGGCACCTCCACCGCGAGCCAATCGCCGTTGCCAAGGATGGCGGCGGCGACACGGCTCGTTCTTAGCGTCGTTCGATTTGGGAACTTATCGGCGTGCGCAGCGGTTGTCCAGTCCCGCGCAGTCTCGCGGGCGCTTCTCAAGTTTATTACGAATTTCAGGCGTAACAGCGTGGCGATGCCGAACGCGGACCATGAGCCGGTATTGGTGCAGTCCGTGCTGCGCGAGCTTTCGCCGCGGCCTGGCATGGTCGTGGTCGATGGAACGGTCGGTCTCGGCGGACACGCCGCTGCGATCATTCCGTTGATCTCGCCGGGCGGAACGTATGTCGGTTTGGATGTCGACGCCGAGATGCTGGCGTCGGCGCGTGAGCGGTTGAAGGAATGGAAGGATTGTCGCGTAGAGCTTGTTCATGCGAGCTACGCCGAGTTCCGCGAGGTAGTCAGAACAATCGGGTCGCAGCGAGTGGATGCGGTGCTGCTCGATCTCGGCGCGAACTCGGCGCAGCTCGATGATCCGGCGCGTGGCTTTTCGTTTTCCCGAGATGGTCCGCTCGACATGCGCTTTGATCGGTCGCAGAAGCGAACTGCGGCCGACCTGGTGAACTCGCTGCCCGAGACGGAATTGGCGGACATGATCTACGAGCTCGGACAGGATCACGCCAGCCGTCGGATCGCACGGAAAATCTGTCAGGTGCGCCACAAAGCGCGGATCACGACCACGCTGGCTCTGGCCCGCGCGGTCGAATCGTCTCTGGCGGGCATCTCCGGCGGCGGCGGAAAGATTCATCCCGCGACGCGCGTGTTTCAGGCGTTGCGGATCGCCGTGAATCTTGAGCTCGACAATCTGGAGCGCTTTCTCGCCGTCGCGGCGGAGAGCCTGAATGTGGGCGGAAAGCTGATGATCATCAGCTTTCACAGCCTGGAAGACGCGATCGTCAAGAAATTTCTGCGGGGCCCGGCGGGGGCCTCGCTCAGCGAAATCACGAAGCGCCCAATCGTGGCGGACGATGATGAACGCAAACGGAACCCGCGCAGCCGCAGCGCAAAAATGCGGGTCTGCGTCAAAGAACACGACTAAGGCAGGTCGCACGGAGGCGGCGATGGGATTGACATCCGGCATCGCGAAACTGGTTTCACTGATCTGGATCGGGGCGGTCGCGTGGAGCATTGATCGCGTCTCGAAGCTGCGCGGCGATGAGCCGGGGGAGACGCCGGTCGCCGCACCCGCGGGGCCGACGCGCACGCTGCCGTTCGAGGGCGTGGCGCTGGCGGGAACGCCGGGCGGTAGCGACCTCGGTTCGCAGGCCTTCGACCATCGCAGCGCCGCCGCCACGCGGAGCGACGCGCCGGTCGAGGAGCTGCGCTTCGACGCGATCGGCGAGCCGCCGGCGTTGGTCGCGGAGATGTCGAGCGATCGCATTCTGCCCGCGCTGTTGCAGATGGCGCCGCCCCTCGTGGAAGAGATTGTGGAGCCCGAGAGCTACGCCGATGCTCCCGGCGAGGCGGTGCTGGCGATCGGTCCGGTCGAGGAGCCGCCCGCGGATGAACCTTTGCATGTGCGTCCCGGCGGAACGGCGGAGGTGGCGTCGACGGCGGACGTGGGCGCTGCGCCGTCGGATCCACCGGCGACCGCGGCGGTCGATGCGGATCGGAGCTACCGCGTCGTGCGCGGCGACACGCTGCATCGGATCGCAAAGCGGAAGTTCGGCAGCGCCGAGCCGGGGCTGATCCAGGCGATTTTTGAGGCGAACCCGGAACTGAAGAAGCATCCGAACCGGTTGAAAGTCGGGTCCGAAGTGCGGCTGCCCACCTGGCCGCGCGGTGCGGCGATGAGCGGCGGGCGTGGTTCGTTGGCGCGGAGCTAATTCGCTCAGGCGGCGCGCCCGGCGAATCGCGATAGACTGCGACCGGAGCGGGCGTGCGACGCGCCGCCGCGATCGCGGACTTTTTGGATTCACGGGTGCTTTGAACGATGACCCTGGGGCGAATTTTCGCGCTGCTTGCCGGGGCGTTTGTGGTGATGCTGCTGGTGGTGATGCTGCGCACCGAGACGACGCGCGAGAACCGCAAGCTGGCGCAACTGGATCGCGAAGAGCAGGAACTGCTGACGCGGATTCAAGCGGTGCGGGTCGAGCTGGCCCGCTGGCGCAGCCCGACGCTGATTCAGGATGAACTGCGAAAATTGCGACGCGCAGCGCTGGGGTTGCCGGAGGGGCCGACCACCCGGCCGGCGCGCGAAGGATCGAAATCATCGAAAAAGCCTCGGCGGTGAGGCGGCGCGGGCACGCCATGGACGGCGGGGCGGCGTCGCCCAAATCGAAGCAGGCGCAAGGGTGTCTCATGCGATTGGCGATTCCGTTTTTGCTGGTGGCGGCGGGTTTGCTGGCGGGGGCGGGGCGACTGGCGTACATCCAGCATTACGAGGGGGCGCGCTGGAGCGAGCTGGCCAAGGAGCAGCACGAGCGCACAATCCCGATTCCCGCGCAGCGCGGCAGCATCCTCGACAGCGAGGGGCGAACGCTGGCCAGTTCGGTGCGGAGGCGCTCGCTCTACTTTGATCCCACCATGGTGAGCGACGCCCGCTTCGCCGCCTACACGCTGGCGCCGCTGATTCAGATGCCCGCCGCGGAGCTCGAAACGCTCCTGCGCGACGGACAGCAACGCAAAACGGCGGAGGGCAAGCCGTGCTCATTCATGTGGATCAAGCGACGGCTCGACGACGCCGAGGCCGACGCGGTGGCGGGCGTGCTGCGCGGCCGCAACATGCGGGCGTTTGAGCTGCAGGATGAGGTGATTCGCGAATATCCGCAGGGGCGGCTGGCCTGTCACGTGCTGGGCTTCTTTAACGAGGGCGGCGGCGCCGGGGCGGGGATCGAGTTGCAGTTTGACAAAGCGCTGAGCGGCACCGACGGCAGCCGGCGCGTGATTATCGATGAAGATCGTGAGCGCCTGGCGCAGCGGCACGAGGCCGACGTCGCCCCGCGCGATGGTCATTCGGTCGTGCTGACGATTGACAGCCACCTGCAGCGGATTACCGAGCGCAACCTGAAGCTGGCATTTGACGAGCACAAGCCGGAGTGGGCGGTCGCGATTGTGATGGACCCTAAGACGGGCGAGGTGCTCGCGATGGCCTCGCTGCCCGACTTCGATCCGGCCAAGCCGCTGCCGCCGACCGAGACGCCGGCCGAGCGCGCCCTGGCGGAGCTGGCGCTGCGCAACAATGCGATCGGCGCGAACTATGAGCCGGGCAGCATTTTTAAGCCCTTCATCGCGGCGCCGGCGTACGCCGAGGGGACTACGCGGCTGGACGAGGTCTATGAGATCAATGGTCCGTCGCGGCTGTTTGGGCGACGCACGCTGAACGACACGGCGACGTACGACCGGTTGACGCTGGCGGGCATCATCAGCCAGTCGAGCAACATCGGTATGGCGCTGCTGGGCGGCCGGCTGGGCGGCGAGCGGATCGACCGCTACATCCGCAGCTTCGGATTTGGCGCGCTCACGAACATTGAGCTGCCCGGAGAGGAGAACGGCCAATACGCCGATCGCGCGAAGTGGACCAGCTACTCGATTCAATCGCTGCCGATTGGGCAGGAGATTTCGGTTACGAGCATTCAATTGCTGACGGCGTTTGCGGCGCTGGCGAACGACGGCATGCGGCTGCAGCCGCGCATCGTCCGGGGCATCGTCGGGGCGAATGGTGAGATCATCGAAGATCGCTCGGCCCCGATCGAGCGCGGCCGCGTTATCAGCCAGGAGGCCGCCCGCGCGTTTCGGATGGAGGCGCTTGTGAAGGTGGTGCAGGAGGGCACCGGTAAGAATGCCCAGATTCCCGATCATCAGGCCTTCGGCAAAACCGGGACGGCGGAGATCGCCGCCGGGCCGGGTCGCGGATATCTGAAAAAGTACGTCGGATCGTTTCTGGGCGGCGCGCCGGCTGAGAATCCGCGCGCGGTAGCGATGGTCTCCATCTACAAGCCGAGCGGTAGCAAGTACTATGGCGGCACCGTCGCAGCGCCCGCGGTCGCCCGCATTCTGGCGGAAACGCTGCAATACCTTCGCGTGCCGCCGGATGCGAAATCGGAGGTATTGCCGATCGCGCCCCAAGTCGACGGTCCCGGAGGCTCGGTCCGCCCATGAACGCACTCACGGAGGAGCGCGCGCCAGAATCGCCCGCGCCGTCGCGTCCGCTCGGCGAATTGCTGAGCGGCATCGTTGCGTCGGTTCCGCCGGAACTCGCCGGCGTGTCGATCACATCGATTCATGATGATTCGCGCCGCGTGCAGAGCGGCGGACTCTTTGTCGCGGTGGCCGGCGGGGCGGATCGCGCGCGGCACATCGCCGAGGCGTGGTCGCGCGGGGCGCGGGTGGTCATCGCCGAAGCAGTCGAGGCGGGCGCGAACGTGCCGATCCTCGTGGCGGCGAATGTCCGTTTGGCGGTGGCGCAGATTGCGGCCCGCTGGCATCGACTCGATGAGACGGCCGAACGCCCGCTTCGATTGCTGGGAATCACCGGCACAAACGGCAAGAGCACGACGGCCTACATGGTGCGGGCGATCCTTTCCGCCGCCGGACAGCGCAGCGGACTCCTGGGAACCATTGAGTATGACCTTGTCGGGCGAAAGCTCTCGGCGAATCTGACGACGCCCGGGCCGATCGAATTGGCCCAGTACGTCGCCGAATGTCGGGAGAGCGGCGCGGCGGCTGTGGTGATGGAGGTATCGAGCCACGCGCTGGATCAGGATCGGGCGGCGGGGCTGCGCTTTGCGGCGGGGGCCTTCACCAATCTGACCGGCGACCACCTCGACTATCACGGGACGATGGAGCGATACGCGGCGGCGAAGGCCAAGCTGTGCGAGCT
>JALHOX010000200.1 GCA_022842805.1 Phycisphaerae bacterium
ATCATTTTGCCTCATGAGCTGGGTGCAAATGCCGGGCGCCCGGAAAATCCCATAGACGTTGTGAGTTGAGCCTGCTAAACTTCGGTTCTGTCGGGCGGGCGTTCTCTCGCCTTATCAAATCGTGAAAGACCCCGGGCGGCTGCTCAGCGGAACGTGTCCCCCCCGCACGTCCGCGACGCCGCCCACTTTATTTGATCCCATCGCAGCGCTTCCGGACCAACCTTCGGCCGCCCCACCGATTTGGGTTCACGCCCCGTCCCTTTGCTCGACCACCCATCGAGAATACGTCTGCGGCGTGACGATTCCGATGACGTCCGCGACAGCGTGGTTGAATTCGGCGCCGATCGCGAGCAGCCGCAATCGATCGTCGGGACTCGGGATGACGCGATTGCCGCCGAGCTTGCGGCGGAGAATGGCCTCTGATCATCGAGCCGCGATCGACGGACATGCCGCAATGAACAGCCTCCGGCATTTGGGCGCGCACAGCAACCAACGCTCGGCCGCGATGTCGCGCCTTCGATCCGCGTCGCGCGCCTCATCACCCTCCCCTACCGATTTCGATGTCCGGTTCCCTCCCGCCCGCCGAACCTTCATGGTTCGTTTCGCATCAGCAAGCCGCACCTTGATGGTCCGCTTCGCCCGAGCGAAACGGAATCGAAAAAGTCTCTCCTTTCGCGCGAGACTTTTTTTTGAGGAAAGTGCGGGCCCTTCTAGTTGACCGGCCGTAGCGAAATCGGCCGACCGAGTGGTTAACGCACAATGCCCGGGCAGAGACGCCTGGGCGTTGTCGTTTCTATCGTGAGCATTCGCAAGGGTTTAGCGCTGCTCGAATCGCCGCCGGGTCTCTCGGCGCCGGCGCATCGGTCACACGTATGGGTGCCTTTCGACCCGCCCGCTTCGCCGGTTGGTCCGTTGTCCCTGAGTCTCTGCGCGTCGCCGACCGCGGGGTTAACGCGGTTCATAACCACCCGGGCGGCGATGTCTCACGCTTACATAACCCGATCGACCGTCGCGAAAGAGAAGTCTCGGGTTATGTCGGTTTCCGCATAACCGGCACAGCGGTATCGAAATTGCGATCAATGGGTTGTTCCGCGAGCGCCGTCGCGAACCGCGTTCAGAGTGCCGCACCGAACAGCTGCGATTTCGGCCGGTCGCCCGAACCGTCTTTCCCACCGCTTGTCAGCGGGACGGCAAGAGCATGTCCGGCAACGACATCCTGCGCATGGTCAAACGGCGATTCCGGGCAGCGGGGTTGCCGGCACACCGCCTCACTTGCCACTCGTTCCGCGCTACGACCATCACCGACCTGCTCGATCAGGGCGTGCCGCTCGAAGACGTGCAATACCTGGCCGGCCACGCCGATCCGCGGACGACGCGGCTCTACGATCGACGCAAGCGCGGGGTGACGCGGAACATCGTGGAGAGAATCTCCGTTTGAAGCGGCTTCGGAGTAAGCGTTCGGCCAACCTCATACTCACTGTGGTGTAGGGCATGGCGGATCGTGGTGCCCAGCAAAACGCGCGTTCGTCGCACTATGCCCGCGCCGCTGCTCAACGGCGGTCACGGCCCGTCCTATAACACACCCCCTACGGCCCGATTCGAACTTCGTATAACCGCCACCCGCCGTTTTCAAACGCAAAGTCAATGCGCAGAATCGCCCCATCGGGCTGATTGAAACTATGCCCTTCAAACCTCAGCAATCCTTCGTTCGTTTTCGCCGCCACAAGGTTCCGCACCTTCCACCTATCCGCAAAGGACGCGCGCTCCCGGCTAAATGGCCTGCTCTCCTGCCACAACCGCTGCTTGATCGCATCTACCCCTACTTGTTGCTTCATAAACTCGCCCAGCCGACTATGTAGTTGTGTACATTCACCCCGATCGACGCAATCCCCGAGCGCCGGCCAGAGTTGCTCAAGTAGGCCCGCCTGTTCAGAAGAACTCGGTAGCGGATACGCCGCGCCCAAGAAGTGCCCTGCGAATCGATGGATCAATAGCCGGCCGCCAGTACGGACAAACTCAAACCTGACCGGCACTTCGCCAGCATTTGGAATCCTCAGCACCCCGAGTAACTTTGCACCAGCCTCCGTTCGCTCCCACCGTTGCCACTTCACCGCCTCAAACTGCGTCAGCCCGACAAGAGGGCCGACCGCCGTCCAATTCGGCGCGCTGCCGTTTCCGAACGCCATTAAAGCGTTCATCGTGTCTGTGTCGCCCGCTCTTGCCGCCCTGAGAAACTTCTCGCCCGCAGCGATAAGGTCGCTGCCGCTCATCGCCAATGAAAAAAATACCAAAGCGGCTCCGAGCAATCCAATTCCACAGAAAGACATACACACGAGGCGCCAATTCATGCTTTGAAACCCTATACTGTCACAAGATTCGGCATAACAATGTCGCGACTCCGGACTAATCTGCGACGTCACGATGGTCGACCGCCGTCACGATGGTCAATCATCGCGTCGGTCAAACAAGAATCTCTTCGCTACAATTCCGCCATGCAATATTGCCATCGTCGGGAACACAACACCAACGGCAATATTTGTCACTAACGCAGAGAACTCCGTGTGCCTAACGCCCCTGCCCGTGCTGCTTCCCGCTTTCACTCCGCCCGCGCTGAAGAATATCGCCGAGCCACTGACCGCGACGAGCGTAGCCCAGCAGGCTGATGAGGTAGGAATCGATTCAATGTAGTTGTGTAGTCTGCGCAACATTGTCTGCTCACGGTCACGGACCCAATTTGTTCATTTTTTAGGGCACAAATGGACTATCGACGATGACTTCCCCAGAGAACGGGCCCCACGATGGGCCAAGGCCAATGGTGTGATCCTCTCCGGGCAGTGGAATCACGTCATGGCTCAACGGGCCGTCTTCGACTCCCACAGAGCCCATAGGACCACCGTCCCAGCCCCAGCCGGTCTCATATGACATTGGACCAAGAGAACACTTGAACGAAACAAATGACCCATCATCAATAGTCCATCCTATAGCAACACAGAACTGCACGAGATCGGAGTTTGGGTTGGGGAGCTTAAAGCCCACCTTGAATCCGCGCACAGGTCCCTCAAGGAATGCTTTACCCAAATCCCCAGTCATGTCAGTCCAGCGATTTACTATCTGAGTGCGTCGCTCCCGAATGTAGTCATCCACCTCATCATCGATTGAGCGTAGGCCGCTTGGGTCCGCTCGTTTGGTCGGGCTGTTGTTGCAGTATCCGTAGGCGTTAATCCCACCCCGAAGCCCGATCGGGTCTCTCTGCACAAACCGCCCCAGCCCCGCGTCGTACCAGCGCGCACCGACGTGCGCGAGCAGGATCGGCTTCGTGCCGGCGGCCCCGTCCAGACGGATCAGGTCGCTTTCGTAGCCGTGCTCGCCGACGTAGCCGTAGCGCGGGTATTGGCTCGGCAGCGGGCCGCCGCGGCTGTTGTCGCTCTGGATAACTTCGCCGAAGGCCGTGTAGCGCACGGCGGGGCCGGTCATCGCGCCCGAGGCGTCGCTGAGCCGGGTGATCGAGCCAACTTGGTCGCCGTGGAAATACTCGACGCTGCCGCCCGGCTTCTCGCGGCCCGCAAGGCCGCCTGTGTTGAACCACTGGTCGCCCGACGTGACCGTGTCGCCCGTGAATCGCACCTGCATGCTGAAGTCATCCAGCGGCGTCAGGCCGAGCGTATCCGCCCACATGTCGTTTCGGCCGAGCGTGCCGCCTTCAACCTCCCAGTCGTACACGCCGCCGCCCAGCGCAGTGATCTTCATCGGACGGGTCAGGTAGCGCCCGCCAACACCGTTGTAGTAGAACTCCTTCGGATCCGCCTCGGTCAGCGGCAGAATCTCATAGTCATTGAACGGACCGCGAATGCCGCCCTTCCAGCGATCCCACATCACACGCCAGAGCCGCTCATTGGTCGCGTAGAACATAGCGATCTCGCGGTACCAATCGTTGCCGGCGTCCTTGACGACGATGTTCGAGACGTTGCCGGCTTGCACATAGGTGTACCACACTTCGCGTGTCACGGAAGCCGTGCCGCCGCTGATGGGGCGCTCGATGTAGTAAATCAGCCGGTTGTCGATGCTGTCCACCGACGTGACGCCATCTTCCCGGGTGTAGTGCAGCGCCGTCGGCAAGCCGGCAAGCGCCAGGCGGGTGTTGCTCGCCGCGTCGGCCTGCAGCGTCCCCCAGAAATCGGCGTCGTAATAATAGTCGGTTTGCGTTTGCGCGTTGTAGTCGATCTTGGAAAGCCGGTTGCCCAACTGATCGTAGGTGTAGGCAAGGTCGTAGATCGTGACGCCGTTTTCGACCCGCGTCTCGCCGATCAGTCGCTTGCGGAGATCGTGAGCAAACGTCGTCCGCGCGTCGCACACCAATTGCCCGCTCACGATTCGACATTCGTCCCGCCATTCCAGCGTATTGTCCTTACGCCACTGGAAGACATACTTGATCATCGTCAAGTTGGCATAATCCTGATGGTCGATCGACGTGATGCGGTTGGCGTTATCGTAGGTATAGAGCGTCTTAGCCTGGCCGCCGCCGAGGCCGTAGGCGACTTCCGTCACCCGTCCCGCTGCGTCGTAAATGAACTTCTGCCGCATTCCGCCGCGCTCCACTATCACCGGACGCCGCAGCGGGTCGAAGCCCGGCGTAGTTCCGTCGGCGCGAAAATACTGAATCGCGTCGCCGCCCGGCGGGGTCACGATCGTCGCCGCCAACTCGTTCGGGCTGTAGCCAAACTCAGTGGTCCGCGTGATTTCCCAACTGCGCCCCGCGCCGCCGGGACCGCAGTCCGTCGAACTATCGGCGTTCAGGGGTGCGCCGGCGAAATACTGCTCTATACTCTGCGTGCGGCGTAGTGGATCGAGAACGCGATAGTCGATGGCTACATTGGCATCGACAATGTCATAGTCGTTGTAGTTTGCATTCAATTCATCGCCGTTGCGCCGGATCGTGCCGAGCACCTGCTCAATACGATTGTTGTATGTGTGGGAAATCGACGGAGTGCAGTTCAAGAGTGGGGCCATGTTCGGCTGATTGGGAGGCAGAACGCCGAATCGCTCCAAGGCGGGGCCGGATCGTCCGCCGCCGGTGAGCTCACATACTATGAGCTTCACGCAGCCCTCGGTGCCGCCGCCTTGACTGCTACTGCCGCCGCCGGATGTAAACTGGCCGTCCGTACGTCCGGTGCTGGTCGTACTGGAAGATTCTCCAAAACAGCCGCCACCCGCCAGGCGGTCACCGCCGTCGCGGACCGTCGAACCGCAGCTTGGCGCCGTCGTGCCTTTGACTCCGCCGTCAAACCGCTTGAAATAGCCGCGAGCGTCATACTCGAACTGGTTGATCGACCGGTTGCTATCCTTGACCGATTCGAGTAATCCGCGTCGCATATTCGAGCCGACGACGTTGGTCGAGTAGTAGGTCAGTTGCGTGATCGCCTCGCTGCCGCCGGCGATCGCTGGGACCTCGCGAATGCACGTCGGAAGTGTGGGGTCAAGCGCAAAGGCATAGTCGAAGGCGACCCACTGATTCAGCGGGTCCGTGACCTGATCCAGCCGATAGAAATTCCAAATTGCGCCCGACGGTTGTTCCCAGGCATAGGTCCATGTCTGTGAGGCCGCCCCCGTCAACGGACTCTTCATCGTTACGACGCCGCCAACCACGTTGTAGGTGTTGGTCCAGGTATTCCCAAGCTGATCGATCGTCTTGGTGCGGTTGTGCGCGGTGTCGTAGACATATCTGATCGAGTTCGGGTCGGTGGCGGGCGGAATTACGGGCTCGACCAGCCGCGTTAGGTTGCCGACATCATCGAATTCGTATTGCCACTCATATCCGCGGCGATCTGTGACGCGCGTCACCCACGCTTCGCCGTTCCACCCGTCGTAGGCGATGGTGAGCTCGAACTGCTCGCCGCAGGGCTCGGGCGAGCAGTTGGTCACCTTGTGACGCACACGCCAGAGACGGCCCTGCCCATCGTACTCATAGGTCCAGCGCACCTGGTCTTCGAAATCGGTAACTTGGGTAATTCGCGAGTTCGCGTCGAGGACGGCTTCATATTCATCCGGGGATTGAGCCGTGTCGGACGCGATCAGCTTTCGAGTCGTCGGGTCCCATCTGAAGTGTGAGTTGTCGAACTCAACCGAAAAATCCACATCGGTCCTGCCGCCGACACCACCGCCGGATAGCTTGATTTGCGACGGCGCGCTGACGTGCGCCGCCGAGTTGATGTAGTCGTTATCGAAGATATCGGGCGATGGCAGAACAACACTCTCGTTTCCCGCCGAGTCGATTAGCTTTTGCACGACGAAAATTCCGTCGGAGGCCGGCAGGCCGTCGACGAATTGAACCTTGGACTGCGCCGGCGTGGTCAGCACCCAGGCCGACGCCGCAGCATCCCAGCGCAGATCGTTGTACACACCGCGCGGCGGGTTGTAGGGCCGAACCGCGGGGGTGGAATCGTTGCGGGTGTAAAGGTCGATGGCACCGTCATCATGCACCAGCGTAATCGCGCCGTCGCCGTTGTTCCCGCGGACGTATCCGCCGTAGCTCGTGCGCCAATTGCCGCCGAGCGAAACGTGAGCGAACGGTGTTCTCGGCGCTCCCGCGACGGTCGCTTCGCTGGAGTGGTGCAGCGCAAATTGCAGCGGCGGACCGAGCGGCCGAACATCCGCCAGACCGATGGTGGTCTGCACGACGCCGGTCCGTAGATCGACGTTGGAGAACCGGCTCACACCATAGGACGCTCCCCAGCGCCGACCCGATCCCACGAGACTGTCCACCGTCATCCGCACTGTGTCGTTCGACAAATGCGCGGTCGGATTGGGGCAGGTCGCGCAAGTCGGGCGGCATGTCGTACATGTGTTGTTGTGCCAGTTGTTCGTCAGCTCCGTCGACACCGCGATCGCGATATCGCCCGGCGTCGTTGAAGACGTTGGTACGGCCTGGGCCCAGAGTTCGATCGGCTTGGGTTTCTGACCCGGCCAACCGCCGGAAAGTCCGGCGTTAAAACCCGCGATGTCGCCGACGGTAACAAAACCATCTCCATCGAAATCGCACGACTCAACCATCGGTACACAGGGGTAGTTTTGAACGAAACCGTTCGGATCAGTGAGCGCCGTGACGAACGCGGCAATGTCGCCGACCGTGAAGAACTTGTCGCCGTTCGCGTCGCCAAGGAACCAGAATTTACGGGTGAACTTGGGCGTTTGCGTGCCTGGGTCGTAGTCGCCCCATTGCGTGCCGCCGGTCCGGGCGTTGTAGAGCGTTACGCGACTGGTCGGGTAGTCGACCCACCACGAAAACACGCGGCCGTAATCGCAGTCGAGATTCGCGGCGTCCGTGTTGAAGGCAACCACCACCGGATAGCGCGTCGGGGATGCGCCGCCGAGCTCTTCGCGGCAGATGATCTTGCCGGGCTGGCCGCTTACATCTTCGGCGACATCCTCCGCCTCAGTCTGCTCTGGCAGGTTCGTGCCGTCGTCGTTATTGGAATCGGTATCGACGTCGATGCCGCGGAGTGCGGCGCGCGAACCGCCATTTGCGGCCGGGCGCTCCTGTGCGAGCCGTAATCCGCTGCCGCCATTGCCGAGCCGGGCCGAATTGGTGAGGGCCGCCATAAGCGTCGTCGAGAACCCATCGTTGTCTGCGGTGCTGACGCTGCCGTCGCGGTTGAAATCCGCCACCTCGAGCAGCGTGCTCATCGACGCCTTGTATTGCGTGCGCCAATGATCGTGACGTTGCACGGCGAGCCAGTACGGCTCCATGTCGTTGAGATCGACGGTGCCGTCGAGATTGAGATCGCCGCGGGCGTACGTTTGGCCCACGGCCACCGAAGGCTGCGGCGTCGGCCAGAAGAGCCACGCAGAAGTCGCCAGGCCTCCGATCGACAAAGCGGCGAGGGATCGAAGCGCAATCAAGGCACGCCTGCTCTTCATGGCTGACTCCCCAAACTGGCCGCGAAACGTGGACGCATAGAAGCGCCTCTCGGCCAAACACTCGTTGCTCCCGTTGCGGCCACAGACCGCGATCCCCGAGGCAACGAAAGCGAATTAGAGGCGTGGCGCGCTAACTATGTCAAGGAAAATCTTGGTCATTCTGCCGTCGCGGCACGCAAGTGGCGGATTCTGGCGGCTTTGTCCCGCGTTCAATGCGAAACTCTCGCTTGAAACACGATCGCGAATCATGCTTCAATCGACCCGCATGACTCGGGGCGAAACGGATGCCGCGGCAACTCGCGTTTGAATGGGAAATACCAGCGGGAGCGCCGGGAAACGCTCCGCCGCTCGGATGCGATTCCCTCGCGGCGGCCGTGAACTTCGATTCATCGGCCGA
>JALHOX010000201.1 GCA_022842805.1 Phycisphaerae bacterium
TGGTGGGGCTGCTGAATGTGATTCCCGCGGTGGCGGGCGACTGCGTCTATCTGCCGAGCGGCACAATTCACGCGCTGGGGGCGGGCATCCTGGTCGCAGAGGTGCAGACGCCCTCGGATACGACGTATCGAATGTATGACTGGGATCGCGTGGATGGCTCGGGGAAGCCGCGCGAGATGCACCTTGAGCAGGGACTCGCGAACACGAGATTTGACGTGCGCGCGGCCGATCTGCGTCCGCGCCCGGCGCGGGCTGCTGCGGGTTGGTCCGCGGCTTGCGAGCCGCTGGTGCGGTGCGACGCGTTTCAGATGGATCGGATCGAAGTCCGTGGAACCGGCGAAATCACGCCGATCACTCACCGGCCGGAGGCGCTCATCGTCCTCGCCGGCGGCATGCGGATTCAATTTGCCCCTGGCGCGGAGGTTGAAGTCGCAGCGGGGCGCACCGTCGTGTTGCCCGAGGGGATGTCACCCGTACGCTGCTCGCCGGTCGACGATCTCGCAGTGGCGCTGCGAATCACCGCGCCGTAGCGGCCCGCACTATCGGGGGGCACGAATCGGCCGCTCGCAGGCCGACCAGCCATGGCGCGGGGGCGCGCATGAAAAAGGCATGTCGCGGAGGACCGCGGCATGCCCTACCTCATACGTTTTGAGTCGAATTCGCCAATCAACCGCCCGTCAGCAATGACACGAATCCGGCGATGTCGCCGACCGTGACAAAGCCGTCACCGTTGGTGTCGGCGTTTTCGATTTCGCAGCTCGGGAAGTTGATGAGGAAGTCTTCGGGCGTGGTCAGCGCGATGACGAAGGCCGCGATGTCGCCGACCGTGACAAAGCCGTCGCAGTTCATGTCTCCGACGACGACGCGGTTGTTGTTGTGGAAGAGCGTCGCGAAGTCGGCGATTTCATCGAGCTGGATCATGTCCATGTCGCCGTCGCGGTCGGCGTCGAGGAAGATGGCGCAGGCGGGGTTGGAGGCGGCGGGGAAGTCCTGCACGAAGGTGAATGCGCCGGCGCCGTTGTTGCGGTAGAGCCGCCAGAGGCCCGCTCCGAAGCTGCTGATGAGCATGTCGAGGTCGCCGTCGCCATCGATGTCGGCGAGGTCGGTGGCGGGCGTATGGGCTGACGAGCTGTAGGTCACGCGATTTTGCAGGGTGCCATCGCCGTTGCCCAGCAGGATGCTGGCGTTGCCGGCGCCGCTGTTGGCGGAGTTGACGTCAATGTTGCCGTCGCCGTTGACGTCGCCGCAGACGATGACCCAGCACGCGCCGCCGGCATTGCGCAGGCCGGTGCCGGTGTAGCTGGCGCCGCCGTTGCCGCGGAGGACCTGGATCGTCTGGCCCGCCTCATGACCGACGACGAGGTCCATGATGCCGTCGTTGTTCATGTCGGCGGCACAGAGACCATATTCGCCGTTGGAGCCGCCCTCGATCAGCGTCGGCGCGCTGAAGCCGCCGCTGCCGTTGTTGAGCATGAGGAAGATCTTGTTATCTCCGGGCACGGAGCAGGCGAGGTCGTAGTCGCCGTCGCCGTCCGCGTCATAGGAGACGATGCCGCGGGCGCTGCCGGCGGAGATATCGACGCGATTGCCGAAGATGCCTGCGCCATTGCCGAAGGCGATGCTGATGTCGCCGCCGAAGTTGCCGGTGGCGATGTCGAGCAGGCCGTCGTTGTTGAAGTCGCTGGCGACATTGGGGCTGGGCACAGGGCCCATGGGCGAGATGCGGCCCTGCAGCGGCTCGAACAAACCGGAGCCGTCGGCACGGTTTTCATAGAAGCGCAGGTCGTTGGAGTTTTCGCAGACGAGGGTGACATCGACCCAGCCGTCGTTGTTGGCGTCGGCCGCCTGTCCGCCATAGATGCGGTTGAATTCGCCGGGCTGGTCGACGGACCACTCCTGGACCTCGGTGAAAGTGCCGAGGCTGGGCTTTACGTGGGTCATGAACTGGTACTGATAGCCGGCGCTGCGCAGCGTGCCGGTGGCGTCGGCCGCGGCGATCGAGCGGGCGAGCGTGACGCTGATGACGTCGCCCCAGAAGAGCCTGCGCGAGGGCGTGAAGGTGACGGTGGCGTTGCCGTTGCTGAAGCTGAAGGAGCCGGCGACGGGGCCGGTCTCCATTCCGAAGACGCGGAAGGTGTTGTTGTTGATCGAGGCCGGATTGACGGCTCGATCGAAGGTGATCGAGATGGCGGTGTTGATCAGCGCGCTGCCGGTGTGGCGTTGCGGGCTGAGGCCGGTGACCTGAAGATCGACGGCGAGAGCGGCGGCCGAGCCGGCGAGAGCGAAACCGGAACCAAGGGCGAAGCGCGTGAACGACTGCGTTCGAGACATCGGAAACCTCCAACGAAAGACGGAACACGGGATCGGAGGAGCGGTTCGCATCGGTATTCGGAAGGGGCGCTGAATCCCCGCCCGCGCGACGCCGCGAACGGTCCGGTCAGAACGGCCGATGGGAATCGATCGCGTCGACCGCCCAGCACGGTCGACTTACGGGCATTCATGATACCCAGAGTTTTGACCGCGAAGGGCGCAGTGGCTTCTGAAAGGAATGATTGTGTGCCGGTGGGGCGGCTGAGGGCTTCTGCCGAGGCTGGGGCGGAGCGAACAAGCCGGCGACCGACAGCAGGACCGGATAATTAACGCATGACGCGTTTATCTGGGCGTCGTTTTTCGCGGCTTTCGGGGGCCTTCTGCCCGGTCTTCGGGATGGTTGGCTTTGCGATTTTCGGCGGCGAGGCGGACCGTTTCGGCGATGCGTCGCTCGCGGGTCGTCTGCTGTTTGGCGCTGAGCACCCACCAGATGATTCCCTTGCGGACGCCGGGGCTGAAGGCGTCGAAGTGGCGCTTGGCGAGCGGATTGGCCCGCAGCGCCGCCGCGAGGTCGCGCGGCATTTTCGCGGTTTCGCGTGCGTCGAGCCTGGACCACGAACCATCTTTCTTGGCGCTCTCGATCTTCTCCATTCCGGGCGGCTCGATGAGCCCCTCCGCCAGAAGCCGCTCGATCCGCTGTTTGTTCAGCTTTGACCATTCGCTGCCGGGTCGGCGCGGCGTGAAGAGCAGCATGGTGCGCATTTCGTCGAGTCGGCGGGGCAGGCTGTCGATCCAGCCATAGCAGAGGGCCTCTTCGACCAGCGCGTCGTAGCCGACGTAGGGACCGCCACTGTTTTTTTTGTAGCTGACGACCCAAACGCCTTCGGGTCGCGTGTGCTGTGCGGCGAGCCAGCGTCGCCACTCGGCGCGGCTGCTGATCTCAACGCGTTCGAGGCGATCGATCGTTCGCATGAGGCCCAGTGTATTGCGAGATGCGCGGCTGTGAGATTGCGGCGAAATTTGATGCGGCGGAGCCCGTAAAAAGCGAAGGCGGATCTTTGCGGAAACCCGCGACGACCCGCCGACGATGTGCGGTCAGTTCACTGAAAGTGGGAGCGAACTAGGCGCGCTTCGCGAGCAGGTCGCGAATTTCCCGGAGGTACGCCTCGCTCGGCGGTGGCGGCGGTGGCGGGGCCGCTTCGGCCTTTTTCTTCAGTTTGTTCATGCCCTTGATGATCATGAACAAGGCGAACGCGACGATGGTGAATTTGATGACCGCGTTGATCAGCACTCCATATTTCAGCTCGACGAACTTGACCAACTTCTGCGCTACGGCGGCGACTGGCGCGGTGCCGGCAGGTTGTGATCCGGCGCCGACGATTTCGGCCGCGCCGGACGCCATGCCGGCCAGATCGGGCACCGGAATCTTGACGCTGAGGTTCGAGAAGTCGACGCCGGCGGTCAGAGCACCGATGGCCGGCATCAGCACGTCGTCGACCATCGACTTGACGATGTCGCCGAAGGCAGCGCCGATGATGATGCCGACCGCCATGTCGACCACGTTGCCGCGCATTGCGAAGTCGCGAAATTCACTGAAAAGTCCCACAGGACCGCCTCCAGCAGATCAGTTACGCGCAGTCCGTAAGCGAACACCGCCTCGGACTGCGGGTAGATTGTGTTTCAGATAAGCATCGCCGAACAGGCGAAAGCGGGAGTCGTTCGCCAGCGCCGATGGACGAACGGGCGGGATTCTGCCGAGCGGGGTCGGAAGCGTCAAGCGGTGGCCGCCGCGCGGCAACAACGATCAGCGGACTGAAAGACCGTTGCGCGATCGAGACGCGAGGGAGCGCTCGGCGCGGGCCGATCTACGGGTTGGCGGGCTCAAAGGAGTTGATCGCGACCGAAAAGTCGAGCGTGTCGAGCGTGATATCGCCGACGATGCGGATGGGCGTGGGAAGGCCGCGGGTCGGATAGGCGCCGCAATAGTCGAGCGCTTCGCACAGGGCGCCGTCGGCGTCGAGGTCGGAGCCGGCGACGATGTAGTAGCTGCCGGCGGGGACGTCGGCAAAGTTGTAGCGGTCGCTGCCGCGCGGGTTTACGACAACGCTGCGCACGACTTCGTCGGTGCGAGTGTCGACCAGTCGCACGGTCAGGTTCACGTCGGGCGGCGTGGGGGCGATCACCGGGGCGACGGACATCGAGACCTGGACGAAGAGCGTGCCGCCGTTGGTTCGAACCTCGACCGTTCCGGTGTAGTCGCCGATGGGCAGGCCGCTGCGATTCACGCTGATGGTGACGCGGGCGAAATCGCGTGAGGCGTCGGCCGATGGCTCGGCCTGGGCGCTGAGCCAGTTGAAGAGGTCGTTGGTGCGAGCGACGAGCCCGGTCAGGCGCAGGCGGCCGTCGCCGAGGTTACTGACGGTGACGGAGTCGGTATTCACGGCGGCGCCGAAGTTGAGCGAGCCGCGCGAGAGGCCGAGGATGGGGGTCGGCTCGGCGCCGCTATTCGTGTTGGTGTTCTGATTGCTATTTGCGTTTGCGTTGCTGTTTGCGTTGGCGCTGCCGTTCTCGTTGGTATTGGTGTTCGTATTGCCGTTTCCGCCGTCGAGCCCGAGCGCGCGCTCAAGGGCGGCGCGGGCGTTGATCAGGCCGTCGCCGTGGAAGTTATCGCGGCCGGCGGGACCGAGATCGGTCGCCGTCTGGCGCAAGATGATTTCGATTTCGTCGGGGGTCAGCGTGGGGTCGGCCGAAAGCAGCAGGGCGGCGACGCCGGCGGCGTGGGGCGCGGCCATGGAGGTGCCTTGCAGGAAGCCGTAGACGAATTGGATCGAGCCGCCCGAGTCATCGGCCCAGGTCGAGAGCACGCCATCGACGAATCCGTCGCGGTTGAGGTCGACGCTGGTGTTGCCGCCGGGGGCCATGAGGTCGAGCGTGGGGCCGAAATTGGAGTAGGGGGCGCGATTGCGGTTCAGGTCGACGGCGCCGATCGAGAGCACGTTGCGATAGGCGGCGGGAAAGCTGGAGGCGGAGGAGTTTTCGTTGCCCGACGCCGCGACGACCAGCACGCCCGCGGCACGAACCTGGTCGAAGGCGTTTTGTTCGGCCTGTGAGGAACCGCTGCCGCCAAGGCTGAGATTGATGATGTCGGCGCGCTGCGCGGGGAGCTGGCCCGATGCGTTGGCGAGGCCGGCGGCGTAAAGCACGGCGTTGACGATGTCGAAGCTCGTGCCGCCGCCGCGGCCCAGAGCGCGAAGCGGCATGATGCGCACGTCCCAGGCGGTGCCGGCGACGCCGCTACCGTTGTTGCTGGCGGTGCAGACGGTGCCGGCGACGTGTGTGCCGTGAAAGCTGCTGGCGGTGCCGAAATAGAGGTCGCCGGGGTCGGAGGGGTCGGGGTCGCGCCCGTCGCCATCGCGACCCGCACGCGAGTCGCTGACGAAATCGAATCCGGCGATGACGCGACCCGCGAGATCGGGATGGGCGGTGATCCCGGTGTCAACGACCGCGACGATCACGCTCGATGAGCCGGTGGTGAGATCCCATGCGGCGGGGAGGTTTAGCAGCGGGTAGTGCCATTGTCGCGGATAGAAGGTGTCATTTGGCTCGCGGTTGATGGCGCGAATCCAGTTGGGCTCGGCCTTGGCCCCCGGCGCGCTGCGCGCCGCGCACTCGCTCAGTGCGAGCGTGCGGCGGCAGCGATCGCCCTCGGTCCAGTCGCCGGGCAGGGGACTGGCAGCGCGAATCGGCCCGTCGGGGATGCGCTCAAGCTGCTGCATGCCGAGTTCGGCGAGCGCCAGCATGTTGGACGCTTCGTCGCCGTTCAGGATGAGTTCGCCAGGGACGAACGGGGTGGCGGGAGTGCCGTAGGACGGGGCGGCCTTGTCGCTCTTCCATGTGAGCTTTTCGGTCTCGATTGCGGCCGGGGGGGCGGGCAAGATCGCGAGCGTCGGGGCGGAGTCGGCGATGAGTGTCAGCTCCCACGGACCGGCGCCGGCGAAGGCGCGGACATCGATTTCGGTCAGGCTGAAGGGGGCGACGGTGAAGGTGCCGCGCTCGAACTCCGCCTGCGTCGTGTCGAAGCGCGTCATCGGTTGCGGCGTGGCGCTGCCCTCGCTGGCGTCGGCGATGATCAGGTCAAAATCGGCCGCGGCGGGGAAGCTCAGCCACGCCGTAACCTGCGCGGCGGCGGCGGCGGAGAAGAGCAGGCGCTCGTCGCGATCGCTGCCGGCGGCGGCCTCGCCGCGGATGGTGATTTGCTCGCCCGGGGTCAGCGAGCCGACATATTGCTGGCTGCCGACGACGTCGTTGGGCTCGCGTTCGGCAGCGCCATCGACATCGGCGGCGATGAT
This sequence comes from Phycisphaerae bacterium, assembly GCA_022842805.1. Taxonomy (GTDB): domain Bacteria; phylum Planctomycetota; class Phycisphaerae; order UBA1845; family Fen-1342; genus JALHOX01. The sequence goes on from JALHOX010000201.1 coordinate 6,660, forward strand.
TGTGAGGTGATAATCGGCGTCGCCGCGGAACGACCGAAGAACGAGGTCGCAGCCGCCGCTCAGAAAGAAGCTGGCGCGTTCGGGCGCGGTGGTGCCGTCGAATCTGCCGACGAACTGGCCGCTGAGTCGGTCGTAAAGCAGCAGGTCGAGGTCGGCGTTGGCCGCCCCGATTTCGAACTCGATCGCGGCGTCGATACGCACCATGCGCGGGGTGCGGATGCGGAAGGCGTCATATTCGTCGCCGGTCGACTCGGCCGCATGTCCGACGACCGTGATGCGCTGTCCGGCGACGATCGACCCCAGATCCTGCGCCTGGTCGATGGCGCTGTTGGGTTCGATCTCTGAAATTGTGGCGCCGTTGAGTTGAGCCACGCTGACGCGCCCGCTGAGCGTGCCGCGGCCGGGCAATTCGGCGACGGTGACAACGACGGAGTCGCTGGATACTTCGGCGTCGACGGTCAGTGTCAGGACGAATTCGTAGACGCCGGGTTGTTCGATCAGAAACGCGGCGTTGAGGGAGGCGACCGTTTGCATGACGACGGTCGGGCCGCTGAGCTGCGACCAGGTGGCGAGGACTGTAGAGCCGTCGGCGGGAAGGATGCTGTTTCCGCCGCTGAGGGAGACGATGGCACCGCTGACGATCGCCTGATCTTCGCCGGCATTGGCTCGCAGCCGCGGCGCGAGGGGGCCGGTCGGGGCGTCGTTTGAGTTTTCGTTGGCGTTGGAGGTCGGGGCGTCGGGGATCGGCTGTGCGGAGTTGTCGGGGGCGCCGTTGGAGTTGGCCGGGCCGCCCGGCGGCGGAGCGATGCAGGCCGGCGGCAGCGCAACGGCGGCCAGCAAGAACAGCGCGACGCATACGCGAGCGCGGAGTGGGCAGAATGGCAGAATCGGTCGTCCCAAGCGCACCTTGCCCCGTCCTTTTTTCGTTCGCCGGGCGGGGCGAACCAGCGATTCATTCTAGCGGGTGCTTTCGAGGAAACGGCGCGGATGTGATTTCGGATGGGAATGGAGAGTTTCGAGTTAGAAGACCCAAACCGGCCCGACGATGCGGAGCGGAAGGTACGGTGGGCACGGCGGCCGGCGCGATAAAAGGCGATCGTGGCTCGAAACTGCTCGCGGTGGCCCGGCATGGCCGGAATCCGGAGACTGGCGGTGCGATAACCACGTCTATATAGTTCCTTTACAAGGAGAGTTGCGTCGCGAGCCGGACATCACGGGCGGCGACGGGAACGGATATAGACCGGGCGGATGCCCCGTCGCTTCGGCGGCGGGAGCGTTTTGAATAGATCGAGTGATTTCGGAGATACGTGCAAGTGCCTCCCCTGACGGAACCTTACACAGCCCAAACCGCCTGACGCCTCGTCTGTTACCGATCCCATTTCCGCTGTTCCGCCGCGCTTTCGCGCGGCGCACGTGAGACCTTCGCGCTGCGGCGCAACGACGGTCGGTCGGTCGCATTGAGCGGCTCGGCCGGCCGCAGCGAACGCACACAACGGAATCAACGGATGAACAATGGACGCATGGCATTTTCTCGCACTGGCGCTCGGGGTCGGGCTCGGGGTTGTTGCGCACCTTTTCCTGGGACGCTCGAAAGTCCAACAGTCGCTAATGCGCGCGGAGCAGGCCGCCGC
>JALHOX010000202.1 GCA_022842805.1 Phycisphaerae bacterium
GCCGAGCAACTCGTCGCCCTGGACCAGTGGTTCGCGACGGAGCGGCAGCGCGCACCCTGGTATCGCCAAGTGTGGCGCTTCGCGTGGATTCCCGCATCGCTGGTTGGCTTCGTTTGGATCGGTTTGTCAACATTGCGCGCCATACTCTCTGGCCGGTCCGACACCCCCTTGGCGCTTTTTCTGCTCCTGGCCGCCTTCTCGCTTGTCATCCTCGTGAAAACGCTCTTCTTTGATCGCCGCTGCTGGCTGGTCCCGCAAGGCCTCATCGTCGTCGAAAACTGGCAATGGAAATCCCGCCGGCGAATCACCCGAGCACGTCCGGAGACCACGCCGCTCGTGCTCGACATCGATCAGCGCACGTCCATCGGTACGGCACAATTTTTTGTTCGCAGCAAGCGATACACGACGCAGATATTCGGCACCATCATCTATGGCCTCGCCGCCGGCTGGCTCAGCACCGCCGCCCCGCCCAGCCATGAACAGGTGCGGGCGTTCGTGAATCCCGACTGAGCGGGCGCGCGGCCGCCCTTGGCGTTCGCCCGCCAATCCGGCGATGATTGCTCCGATGTCGACACCCCGCCAATCCCCCTGGGTCCAGCTCCGCACCACCGGCCCCCACCCGCTCTACTTCCGAAAAATGGTCGGCGACGCCTCCCGCGACGCCCGGCCCGGCGAGGTCGTCACCGTCTACGACAAGGAAGGCCGCCTCTATGGCCGCGGCCACTTCAACGACCAATCGCCCATCGCCGTGCGCATGCTCACCTACGGCGACGCGCCGGTCGACGACGCATTTTGGCGACAGCGCGTCGGCGAGGCCGTCCGCCTGCGACGCGAAACGCTGCGGCTCGACGACCAGACCGACGCCTATCGCCTGATCCACGCCGAGGGCGACCGCCTCAGCGGCGTGGTGGTCGAGCGCTACGCCGACCGACTCGTCTTTGAGCTGTTCTCGCTCGGCATGCAGCAGGAACAGGAGCGCGTCGTCGGGCTGCTCCGCGAGCACCTCGGCCCGCCGCCGACGCGACCGGAATCCGCCGCACGACCCGACGCCGCCGCGCGCGGCCCGGCCGATTGGTCCGTCCACACCCGCGTCGACGACTTGGTCGCCGAGCGCGAGGGAATTCGCCTGCTCGCCCCGCCGCGGCCCATCGATGCCAAATCGGCCGACGCGCGACCCGCCGCACGCCAAGCCGGCGAAAACTCCGTCATCATTCGCGAGCACGGCATCCGCTATCGCGTCGACTTCGTCGGCGGCCACAAGACCGGCTTTTTCTGCGACCAGCGCGACCACCGCCGCCGCCTGGCCGAATTCACCCGCGGCAAAACACTGCTCGACCTCTGCTGCTACACCGGCGGCTTCTCGCTCAACGCCCGACTCCGCGGCGAAGCGAGCGATGTCGTCGCCGTCGATCTCGACGAAAAAGCCCTCGCGATCGCCAAAGAAAACGCCAATCTCAACCAGACGCGCATCAACTTCGTCCATTCCGACGCATTCATCTACCTGCGCCAGATGATCGAAAACAACCGTCGCTTCGGCGTGGTCGTGCTCGATCCGCCCAAGTTCGCCCGCTCGCGCGAGGAGCTCGACAAGGCGCTGATCAAATACAACGACCTCAACACGCTGGCGCTGCAGGTCGTCGAGCCGGGCGGCGTATTGCTCACATGCAGTTGCAGCGGCCTCGTCAGCCCGACCGACTTCGCCGAGGCCATCCGCCGCGCCGCGCGCCGCGCCGGCCGCGCGGTGCAGGTCCTGCAACAGGGCGGCGCCGCCGGCGATCATCCCGTCGCGCTCGAATGTCCGGAGTCCGAATACCTGAAGGCATTCTGGCTGCGCGTTGTCTGAAACAGGGGAGACGCAGTTTTCGCGCGACTCATAAAAAATCGCGCGCACGTTGCGCACGCCGCGCAAATGCAACCACACCGAAAAAATCTCCGATTTGTGAACGATTGACCAAAGATTCGCGGCCCCGTGGTCGATACTCGAATGCAGAGCGAAGGGGTATCGAGGCAGGTTCACGCTGAGGGATCAGCGTGATGAAATTCGGCCGGCGAGGCGAGCCGCCGCGTGAGGGATGCGCGACGAGCCGATGTGCAGCGCCGTGTCCGGGAAGGATGGGTGATGGCCATGTTGGAGATCCGCAACAATTCGAAGCTGTTGGCGAGCCTGCTGGGCGGAAAGCCCGCGACCGCCGCCGACGAAACCAAGAAGCCTTCCGCCGGCGCGGCTCATGCCAAGCCGTCGGGCAAAAGCGACGCCGTCGAACTGTCGAGCGCCGCTCAAACCTTTGAGCCGCGACCGATCGACATCGCGCAAAAGATCGCGCGCATTCGCGATCTGATCGCCAAAGACGAATATCTCACCGAAGACAAGCTCGACGTCGTCGCGCAAAAGCTGCAGGCAGAGCTGTCGCAGCGCCCGCCGCGAGCGCGTATCGCGTCGTAACCTGATCCGCGAACGCATCTGACACACGCGTTCGGTCGACTCTCCGCGCAACGCGTCGGTAGGGGTGGCCGACGCGTTCCGCTTTTTTTGCGCAAACCCCCGCCGATTCCCCGCCCATCCGCCGGCCGTGTGCCGCCGCGGGCTCATCCCTCGTCATCCCCAAACAAATCGTCATCCCCCGACTCGCTCGGCTTCGATTCGGCGCCGCTCTCCTCGCCGGCGGGCGTGCTGGTCGGAGATGAAGCGGCCGGCTGCGAGGCGCTCGGCGGGTTCAGAAACTCGCCGAAGGCCGCCAGTCGCCGGCCATAGAGCGGGTGCTTGCTCAGCGACGCAGAAGCGGCCTCGAGAGCCTGCTTGCTCGCGGCAATGTGGCCCTCGGCGCCCGCCGGATCGGCCAGGCTCAGCCAATGCATCGCCCCGGCCCGCGCCACCGAGGCCCAGCCCTTGGCGGCCGTCGGCAACTGATTCGTCACAGCGCCTTCATAAGCAGTCGCCGCTTCCTGCAACGCCGCCTTGGCTGCATCGCGCGACGCGGTCAGAGCGGTTTCCATCGCCGCCGTGTCCGCCTCGATCTTCACCCCGGATTCATTCGCGATCCGCAGCGTCGCCAGCAGCGCGTCGAGCGCCTGCGCCCGACTCACTTCGACCTGGCCCAGCAGCAGCTTTGCCTCGGCCTGTGCGGAAAGACCCAACAGCTCCGGCGAAGAATCCGCCGCGATCTTCCGCAGACGCTCGTTCTTGCCATTGGGGTCATAGGTGCTCTTCAGATTGGCCGCCTCGCTGCGAATCGCCTTCAACGTCGACGCCACCGCGCCGAACGACGAAACCGCCTTCTGAGCCTGGCCCGCGGCGTCGCTCTCCAGCTTGTCGGCGGCGGCGGCCTCGGCCAACGCCGTTTCGAGCGACTGCTTGGCGCGGGCCTTCGCCGCGCTCTGCATTTCGCCCAGCGTGCCCGAACGACTGTCCGAGACGCCCTTCGACGCCGATAGCCGCTCCGTCTCTTCGCGGAGCGCGGCAAGGCCGATGTCGGTTCGTCGCACGGCGTCCTGCGCCGCGGCGAGCCGGGCCTCGAGGATCGCCAGCGGAATGATCTGTTCGCCGCCCACGATCTCTGCGTTCAACGCCGAGTCGCCGCCCTGAAAATCGGCGTTCGCCCGCCCGCCCTGCTCATAAAGCACCCACTGCTTCTGAGCCTCGTTGATCTGCTCCTGCAAGGTCCGCATGCGGGCGGCATAGTCGGCGAAGGCGCGCTCGTCGCCGAGCTTAAATCCCTGGGCCTGCAAGGTTTCGAGCTCGCCGCGGGCGCTCGACGTGCGCTGCGACAGCTCGCGGATTTTGGTCTTGCGCTCGTCCACCTGCTGCGTCAGCGTCGCCACCTGCGCCTCGGCCTCGCTCTTGCGCGTCGCGATTTCTTCGAGAGCCTTGGCCAGCTCGGACTTCGGCGTGTCGTAGTCCAGCCCCGCCCAATAGCGCGCTTCCGAGCCCGCGGTCGCATCCTGCCCCAGGGCCGCACGGGCGTCGCTCAGCGCCCGGTACATCCGCAGCCGCGCCTCGTGCGCCTCGCCCAACGTCGACGCCGCGCGCACATAGGCCTGCAACCCGGCCGCGTGCGGCAATGCCGCCACTCCCGCCGAGCTTTGACCGGAGGACTGCGCCGGCCAGCGGGCGGCGTTTTTCTTCTGAACGGCATCGATCTGCCGAATGCTGTCGCGCAGGCGAGTCGCATTAACGCTCAGCCCGGGAATCGGCGTGGGCGTCAGGCCCATCGCCTGGGCCTCCTTGTTGCGCCGCTGCGCCAGCGTGTTCATCCGCTGCACGACCTTCTCGAGCGCCGGCGTGGCGGCCGTGGCGAGTGCGTCGATGTCGCCCTTTTCCAGTTCGCCGATATTCCCGGCGCGCTGCGCCGCCCCCAGCAGAGAGGAGTGTTGCTGCAGTTTGGCGTAGGCCTCGTACGCCGTCGCCGACTCCGCATCGCGATCGCGCGAGGCCGATGGAAGCAATCGCGGGGCAAGGGTGGCGCCGCCGGCGACGACCAGAGCAATCACGACGCCGATCAATACCTGGGGTTTCAACGCCTGTCTCCAATCGCTCGCGAGGCACCTGCGGAGGCGGGGTCCGCGCTCCGGGGTGAAGCGCGGCCGGCGGCCGACCGCGCGGGGGAGCACGGTCGGCAGGAGGATAGTCTTTTCGCGCTGGGCCTCACTGTCAATCCTTCGACCCGCGCACTAGGTCAACCGCCGGCCCCCGACGGCGGATTCCGCGGCGCTGGCCAAACGGCGCGTTTTGTCATACTCTTTCCCCCCTGAGCAAGCGGTCGCGCGAGCGCGGCCCGGCGTGGAAACGAGGGCCGATTCCGTGCGGTTTCTGCTGGTCGACCGAATTCTCGAAATCGCACCGCGCGAGCGGATCGTGGCCGAGAAGGCGGTCTCGCTGGCCGAGGAATACCTGGCCGACCATTTTCCCACGTTTCCGGTTTTGCCCGGCGTGATGATGGTCGAGGCGATGGTCCAGACCGCCGCCTGGGCGGTGCGCGTGGCGCTCGATTTTCGGCCCAGCATCGTCGTGCTCAGCGAGGCCCGCAACGTGACCTACAAGAGTTTCGTCACACCCGGGCGCGTGCTGCGGCTCATTGCCGAGCCGAAGGAGCTGACGGCCGAATCGAGCGTCTTCAACGCCTCCGGCGAGGTCGATGGACGCGAGATCGTGAAGGGCAAGCTGACCTTGCGGCATTTGAACTTGAGCGACAACAATCCCGAACTGGCCGCGACGGACGATCGCCTGCGGGCGCGCTATCGCGGGCTGTACGAACTGCTGAAGCCGAAATCGATCGGCGCAGCGTTGATGACTGAAGCGGTCGCGTGACGGGAAGCGAACGCTTGCGAGAGGAACGCGGATGGCGACGATGACGCAGGAAGAAATTTTCGACAAGGTGAAGACGACGCTGGTCGACGCGCTCAGCGTCGACGAAGAAGAGGTCACCGAATCCGCCAAATTGCAGGCCGACCTCGGCGCGGAATCCATCGACTTTCTCGACATCGCATTCCGGCTCGAAAAGCTCTTCAACATCAAGATCCCCCAGGATGAGCTCTTTCCGCAGCAGATCATCAGCAATCCGGCCTACGTCGAAAATCGCAAGCTGAATGCGGCCGGGCTGGCGGCGCTGAAGGCGGCCATGCCCCACGCCGATCTGTCGCAATTCGAGAAAAACCCCGAGATCGACAAACTGGGCGACGTGTTCACCGTCGGGACGATCGTACGCTATCTGCAGACCAAGATCGCCCGCTGACCGATCGACACGCGTTCCGGCTTTTCCGAGCCGCGCCCGCAAGCAAGCGATCCGGAACCGCCGGCAGAACGCTTGCTTTCGAGCGCGGCTCTGATTTCAGCCCGATCGGAGCGGCCACCCGGCCGTCGTCGGGCGGCCGTCGCCCTTGAAAGTCGCGCCGGTCGGCTAAACTTCTCGAGTCAAATTGACGAGCGTGCCCGCCCCGAGAGCGGCCCGTCCGTCGGGAGGCCGTGCGTGCGTTGGATCTGGATTGATCGATTCGAAGCCTTCGAGTCCGGCAAGCGGGCCGTCGCGGTGAAGAACGTGACGCTGGCCGAAGACCACCTGCATGACCATTTCCCCGAGTTCCCGGTCATGCCCGCCAGCCTCATGATCGAAGGCATGGCCCAGACCGCCGGCATTCTGGTCGGCGAAGCCCGAAACTTCGAAGAAAAAGTGATCCTGGCCAAGGTCAAGCGGGCCGTCTTCCGCAGCCTCGTCCGACCGGGCGAGACACTTCGCTACGCCGCCGACATCGAACAGATAACCGAATCGGCCGCCAGCACCGTCGGCAAGATCACGATCGGCGACACGCTCATCGGCGAAGTCGACATCGTCTTCTCGCATATTGATCAGAACATGAGCGGCCTGCAGTTTCCGGAAGAGAATTTCGTGTTCACGCCCGAGTTTCGCTCGCTGCTGAACACCTATCGCACCGACGCCGGGCAGAGGATTTCGCTATGAGCGCACGTCGCGTGGTCATCACCGGGCTCGGCCCCATCACGCCCATCGGCTGCGGCGCCGAGCCGTTTTGGACGGCCCTGCTCGAAGGCCGCAGCGGCATTCAGCCCATCGCCGCGTTCGACGCCTCGGGCTTCGATTCGCGCATCGGCGGCGAAATCTCGCAGATCAAAAACATCTTCGAATTCGTGCCGAAGGCCAACAAGCGATCTGGCAAGATCATGGCGCGCGACATCGAGTTGGCCGTGGCGGCTGCGTACTTCGCGGTGACGGACGCCGGCCTGAATACAAAGTGCGTAATTGATCGCGCCACCGAACGCGGCGACGCGGTCGTCGCGAGTAACGTGGACAGCGCGCGGTTTGGCGCGAACATCGGCGCCGGGCTGATCTGCGCCGATTTGTCCGAACTCGCCGGCGCGCTTGCCACTGCGGCCCCGAGCGGCGTTTTCGACCTTCGACTCTGGGGAGCGCCTCAGCCGGATACTGGCCGGTCGTGCATGGAAAACCTCACGCCGCTCTGGCTGCTCAAGTTCCTGCCCAACATGCTCGCCTGCCACGTCACCATCGTGCATGACGCCCAGGGCCCCAGCAACACCATCACCTGCGGCGAAGCCAGCAGCCACCTCGCCATCGGCGAAGCCTTCCGAACCATCGCCCGCGGCGTCGCCGATGTCTGCATCTGCGGCGGAGCCGAGAGCAAGGCCAACCCCATGGCCCTCGTCCGCCAAAGCCTCGGCCAACGGCTCAGCAAGCGCAACGACGACCCGGCCCGCGCCTGTCGCCCCTTCGCCAGCGATCGCGACGGCACCGCCACCAGCGAGGGCGGCGGCCTCGTCATCCTCGAAGAGCTCGAACACGCCAAGGCCCGCGGCGCTCGCATCTATGCCGAACTCGTCGGCTTCGGCGCCAGCAACGACGCCTCGTCCGTCGGCTTTCCAACCAAGCCCCACCCCGAGGGACGCGGCGTCGCCACCGCCATTCGCAAGGCCCTGCGCGACGCAAAAATCAACGCAAACGACATCGACCTGATCGTGCCGATGGCCTGCGGCACCCGCGAGCACGACGCCAGCGAGGCCCGCGGACTCGCGGCGGCATTTGGTTCACACCTGCCCAGTGCCAGCGTGATGGCGATCAACGGCGGCGTCGGCAACAACGGCGCCGGTACCGGCGCCATCGACTTCATCGCCGCCGCGCTCGCGATCAAAAACCAGACGCTGGCCCCGTCGATCAACGCGGAACCCATCGACCCAAGCTGGAATCTCAACATCAAAACCCGCGGCCCGACCGATCGCCGCGTGAATTACGCGATCACCACGGCCTATGCCCTGGGCGGCGGGCAGAACGCGGCGCTGGCGCTGAAGGCCTGGCGCGAATAGCTCGATCGGCGGCGGCCCGATCTGCGGAAAAAACGAACTCAGTCCTCGAACGAGGCGATTGATATGCAACGACGTATCGTCATTACCGGAATCGGCTGGGTCACCCCGCTCGGCTGCGAAATCGAATCCACCTGGCAGCGGCTGCTGCGCGGCGAGAGCGGCGTCTCGAAGACCCAGATCTTCGACGCCGCCACATTCCCCACGCAGTTCTCGGCTCAGGTCAAAGACCACGAATTCAGCTTCGAAAAAATGGTCGGACCCGGCGCGGCGGATCACGCCAGCGCCAGCCGCAACGCCCGCTTCGCGCTCGCCGCCGCCGCCACCGCCTGGCGCGACGCCGGCCTGCCCACGCTGCGCAACGGCAATGGCGACGCCGCTGAAATCCCCAACGTGCAG
>JALHOX010000203.1 GCA_022842805.1 Phycisphaerae bacterium
TGCCGGGAGAGACGGTCGAATTTCGAGACGGCGACCTCTGGATCAACGGCGCGCCGAAAGCCAAGCCGCCCCACGCGCAGGCCGCATTGTGGCATCCGGTGTTCGATCAGACGCAGCTCTCCCCATCGGACGACGAGCGCGACCCGCCCGCATTTCGCTGGGAGAGCGCAGACGCCGAACGCTCCGGCTGGAGCGGCGAAGCGGAGCGCGTCCTGCGCTTCGACCCGGTCCGAGGCGCCGACGACACCATCGTGCTGCGCGGCCAGAACAGTGATGCGTGGCTCGACTTCGTCGGCTACAACGAAAACTCGGCCGGCAACTTTGTGCGCGATTTGCGGCTGGAGATGACCATCGTCTGGGAAGACCCCGCCGCCGGCTGCGCCATTCGCCTGAATAGCGCAGACACGCCGCTCGGCGTCACGGTCTTCGCCTCCGGCCAAGTCGAGCGCTTGCTCCCTCCGTCCAACAAGTCGCCCGTGGCGCTTGGGCCAAAAGCGCCGCGCAGCGCCACACGCGTCGAACTCGAACGGCTTGACGGTCGCGCCCGAATCTCGATCGACGGCGCAACGATCGACCAGTTCCCCGCCCCGAGCGAGACCGAATCATCGCTCGAAAACAGCCTGCTGCTGAGGGGCGTCGGCGGCGCGTTTCACATTCGCGAGCTTCGCATCTGGCGCGATGTCTACTACACCACCTCGCGCCGTTCGAAGCGCGCCGTGCGCGGCGCCCCCTTCGCGCTACGGACCAATGAGTTCTTCGTCGCAGGCGACAACAGCGCCGATAGCCACGACTCGCGCGAATGGGATCATGGCGGATTTCACCTGCCCGACTCCTATCGCCCCGGCACGGTTCACGGCGACCAAATTGTCGGACTCGCGGCGATGGTGTATCTTCCCGGCTGGCTGACGGTTGGGCCTCGGGGCATGCTGCGAGTCCCCGATGTGGGTCGCGTGCGGTTTATCCGCTAGGGCCCCGGCGTCACGGAGCGAAACGGCAAGTTGTCAACACCCGTTCGAAAAATCCCAATTGTCGGGACGCATCGACCGCGGACCGCGCCTCTGAGCGCCGGGCCCAATCGACGCGCCGCCCGCACATGCGGTCTAAGTCTAATCAATAAATACACTTACGATCTCGGCCTGCTTTACGGCCATTTCGCAGACTCCGCCGGAAAACCGCTCCCGGAGGCGCGGACCCTATCCGCTCCGACGCCGTGCGAGTACCGCACTTCACAACTTATCCACACCACCCCCATGCCGAGGGGGTCTGCTTGCTATTAAGCGTACAAAACCTACTGAAGTCCTATAATAATCGACGCGTCGTTGACGATGTCAGCTTCGTCGTCGAACGACGCGAGATCGTCGGCCTGCTCGGCCCCAACGGCGCCGGAAAAACCACCAGTTTTCGCATGACCGTCGGCATGGTCATCCCCGACGGCGGGCGCGTCTTGCTGGACGACAAAGACATCTCCAGCCTCCCCATGTACAAGCGCGCCCGCCACGGCATCGGCTATCTCTCGCAGGAGCCGAGCGTCTTTCAGCGCCTGAGCGTCGAGGACAACCTCAACGCGATCCTCGAAACCATGCGCATGACACGCGGCGATCGCCAGCGGCGGCGCGAGGAGTTGCTCGAACAGTTCAATCTCAAGCACATCCGCAAAAGCCCCGCCCGCGTCATTTCCGGCGGCGAGCGACGAAAGCTCGAAATCGCCCGGGCGCTGATCACCAAGCCAAAGCTCATCCTGCTCGACGAGCCGTTCAGCGGCGTAGACCCCAAAGCGGTCGAGGACCTGCGCAACGAAATTCAAAAGCTCCGCGCCAACGACATCGCCATCCTCCTCACCGATCACAACGTCCATGAAACGCTGCGCGTCACCGATCGCAGCTACGTCATCCACCAGGGCCACGTCATCAGCAGCGGCACGCCCCACCAGCTCATCAACGACGCCACCGCCCGCGAGAAATACCTCGGCAACACCTTCCGCGGCGACGAGTTTCTCCCCACCGAAACCACCGCGGCCGGCGGCACAAACGGGCACGTTTCGTCGGAATAGCGCCGACGGGCCGGACAGTGCGCTTTCGCGGAGCGGGCGGCATCGCGCCATTTCCCCGTCGCCGGATTACAATCTCAAATCATGGCAACTCTACCCACCCTCGACTGGAAAGAACTAAAGAGCGAGTCCGAAGTCCGCTGGTGCCCCGGCTGCGGCGACTACTCGATCCTCATGCAGGTTCAGAAGGTCCTCGCGCAACTCGGCGTCGATCGCGACCGCACCGTCTTCGTCTCCGGAATCGGCTGCTCCAGCCGCTTCCCCTATTACATGAACACCTACGGGTTTCACACGATCCACGGCCGCGCCCCCGCGGTCGCGACCGGCATCAAGTGTGCCAACCCCGAGCTCGATGTGTGGGTCATCACCGGCGATGGCGACGGCTTCTCCATCGGCGGAAATCACATCCTCCATCTGCTCCGCCGCAATGTGAACCTGAAGGTCATCCTCTTCAACAACCGCATATATGGCCTCACCAAGGGCCAATATTCGCCGACCAGCGAAGTCGGCAAGGTGACCAAGAGCACCCCCTTCGGCTCAATCGACGGCCCGCTCAACCCGCTCGGCGTCGCGATCGCAGCGGGCGCGACGTTCGTCGCGCGCACGGTCGACGTCGACGTGCAGCATCAGCAGCAAGTCTTGAAGCGCGCCGCGGCGCACGTCGGCACCGCGTTCGTCGAGGTCTATCAGGATTGCAACGTCTATAACCACAAGGCGTGGGACTACGCCACCGATCGCGAAACAAAGCCCGAAAGCGTCGTTTATCTCGAGCACGGCAAACCGATGATCTTCGGCAAGCAGCGCGACCGCGGCGTTCGACTAAACGGCCTGACACCGGAAGTGGTGAGCGTGGGCGCCGGGATCGCGGCAGACGACCTGCTGCATCACAACGAATCCGCCCCCACGCCGACGCTCGCGTATCTGTTAGCGCAGATGCGCCGCCCGGAATTCCCGGAGCCGATGGGCGTCTTGCGCGCGGTCAACGCCCCAACATATGAATCATTGCTGATGTCGCAGGTGGCGGCCGCTCAGAAAAAGCTCGGCCCCGGCGATCTCGACGCGCTCTTCAACGACGCCGACACCTGGACCGTCCAGGACTGATTGGCTGAAATTCCGCCTCCGCACGTCTCGCGTCGCATCAAACGCGAGCGTGCAGTCGCCGGAAGTCTTCACCCCTCCCACCCCTTCCCCCCTCGGCCTCAATCCGCCACCGGCCCCGCACCCCACATCAGCTTTCGCCGCAGCGCCGTCCACGCCGTATCGCGCGGGTTGCGCACCAGCAGAAAATCGGTCGGATAGCGCCGAATAATCACGCGATCGTTGTTATGCAGCGACACCGCCGTTCGTCCGTCAATCACAACATGAGTCCCCGGGTTCGTGCGTCGCGGCGTCAGCACAAGCTCGTGTTCAGCCGAGAGTACCAGCGGGCGAAAGGTCAGCGCGTGCGGACAAATGGGCGTCACGATCATCGATGTCGCGGTCGGCTCAACGATCGGCCCGCCGGCGCTGAGATTGTGCGCCGTCGAACCCGTCGGCGTAGCCACGATCAGCCCGTCCCCACGAACGCGAGCCACTTCGTCGCCGTCCACCAACGCGGTCATCTGAATCATGCGAAACGGCGGCCCCGCGACCACAACGCAATCATTCACCGCCAGCGTCTCGGTCGGCGCGTCGCCGTTCTCGATCCGCACGTTCAGCATCAGTCGCCGCGAGATCGGCAGCGGCCCGGTAAACAGAAAATCGCCGAAGGTCTCCAGTTGCGGCAGCGTGAAATCCGCCAGAAAGCCAAGCTTCCCGAGATTCACGCCGAGAATCGGAATCTGATCGCGCTCCAGACGATGAGCCGCCGAGATCAGCGTTCCATCGCCCCCGAGAACAATCAGCAACTCCGGCTTCTGCGCCAGCGCAGCGCGGCTGTCGAAGGTGATGTCGGCGAACACCAGGTCGGCCCGCGCCTGGACCCACCGGCGCACTTCGTCCAGCGCCGCAACCGCCGCCGGCTTCTGCGGCGAGCCGATCACGGCGACGCGGCGAATGGGCGCGCCGGAGGCGGCGCGGGCATTTTCGGAGGCGACGGCGGAAATGCGTGCAGCGGCGTTCGACATTTCAACTCGCACGAGAATCTGCGAAGCGTTCGCGAAGATTGTACCATCGCATTTCGCCGCGATCGTTCGCGGCCAAAACGGCCCCAATCGAGCTCGCATGAACGACTGGAAGTGCGCCCTGCTGGGCATAGATCTCGACGGAACTCTGCTTGACTCGCGCGGCAAGCTGCCCGACCGAAATCGAGAAGCGCTGCACCGCGCCCACGAGCGCGGCGTAAAGGTCGTCGTCTGCACCGGCCGCCCGTTTCCCGAGGCACGGCCGATCCTCGAAGCGATCGGGCTCGACCTCGACGCCGTCGTCAGTTGCTCCGGCGCGCTGATCTCGCGCCCGCAAACCGGCGAGACCATTCGCCGCACCGAGTTTGAAGTAGCCGCGCTCAAAGCCATCCGCGGCTGGCTCAGCGATCGGCAACTCGTCCCGATCTGGATCGTCGACGACCCCCAGCAGCAGCACGACGGATTCATCGTCAGTGGCGGACGACGCCACGCGGCCCTCGAAAGTTGGCTGCGCCGAACGCCCTGCCGCATTCGACCCGTCGACGAATGGCCCCTTTCACCGACGCCTATCCGGCTCGCCGTCATCGACGAGCCACCCGTGCTGGCGCCGCTCGCGGCGGCGTTCGAGGAGCGATTTCGCGAGCACAGCACCGTCAACCTGCTCCGCGCGCCGCAATATGAGCTGAGCATCATGGAAGTTGCCGCCGCCAAGACCAGCAAATGGACCGCCATCGAATGGCTTTGCGGACAATGGGGCCTCAACCCGCGTCACACCGCGGCCGTCGGCGACGACGTAAACGACATCGACATGTTGCGCTACGCCGGCCGCGGCTTCGCGATGGCCAACGCCAAGCCGGGCGTGGCGAACCACGCCCGCGAGCAGACCGGCACCAACGACGACTGCGGCGTGGCCGAGGTCGTGCGGCGCTGCCTGGGCGAATAGCCGCCCGCGCCCGATTCCCCGGCTGGCCCGCAATCGCTTTTCCTCGATCGGGTGGATCATGTTCGCGCGCTACGCAATCCGCGAAGTCATCCTCGGCTCGGCGATCGGCATCGGCCTCACGATGGCCGCGGCGATCTGGCTGCCCACGGGTTTCTGGATCGCGCCCGTCCTCGCGCTCGGCGCCTGGCTCTGGTTCTTTCGCGACCCGCCGCGACGCATCCCATCCGATACAGATGTGCTCCTCGCCCCCGCCGATGGCGTCATCGTCTCGATCGAACGACGCGAAAAGACCGCGACGCATGTCGTCATCACGATCTTCCTGAGCGTGTTCGACGTCCACGTCCAGCGCAGCCCGCTCGCCGGCGTCGTCGTCGCCCGCGAACATCGCCCCGGTCGCTTTCGCAACGCCCTCGACCCGCGCTCATCCGCCGAAAATGAGAGCCTGACGCTCACGCTTCGCGCCGCCGCGGCCGATCCGCGAGGAGAAGTGCGCGTGCGCCAAATCGCCGGCCTCATCGCCCGGCGAATCGTCTGTCGCGCCGAAGTCGGCCAAAGCCTCGCCGCGGGCGAGCGCTATGGCATGATCAAATTCGGCTCGCGCGTCGAGCTCACGCTGATCGCCGATGATTCGTGGACGATCGTCGCTCGCGAGCGCCAACGCGTCAGCGCCGGCGAGACGATCTTGTTGCGCCGCGCGAGCCAGCTCGGTTCGCCGACCTCGTAGAATGCGCCCCGAAGCCATGAACCTGATCACCCACAACCCGCTCTCCACCGCGCTCGCGAAGCCGCCGCGCCACGCCCGCCAAGCCGCGCCGGGCTGGCGTATTTCGCTCCGCAGCCAGGCGGCGAACGCCGTCACCTGTGCGCGGCTGGTGATCGCCGTCGCGGTTTCGATCGCCTCGATCGCCGCCTTGTCCGCCGCATCCGCGCCCCAGATACATCCGACCTCCGTGCATGTCGCGGCGTGGCTCATCGCCATTTGCATACTGCTCGACGGCGTCGACGGCCATCTCGCGCGACGGCTGAACATCACGTCGCGTTTCGGCGCGCGGCTCGACGCATTAGCCGATATCTGGGGCTTCGCGATCGCGCCGTTGCTGCTGCTATTGGTCGCCATGCCCGCCGCCCTGCGCGAGACGCCGGTTTTTTTCGCGTTGGTCGGCTTGGCCGCGGTTCTCTATGGGGGAGCGTGCCTGCTGCGGCTGATTCGATTTCAGTCCGCAACATCGGCCGACGCAGCCACCGCGACATCACCACGCCAACGGCGCTCGCACAGCGGCCCCTGCCATCCCGGCGTTCGCACCTTCAACGGGTTACCGACGCCCGCCGCCGCCGCCGCCTTGGTTGCGTTAGCGCTGCTTCTGGATAACGAATCGGCCGCCGGATTCTCGAATCTCGAATCCCCCGCAACCGTCGCACTCGTCACCGCGGCCACTCTGCTGTCATTAAGCGCGCTGCTGATCAGCGGCACGCGATATGTGCATCTCGCCGACGCAATGGGTCGCGCGATCGGCGCCTGGCGCGCGACTGCACTGGCGCTCGCCAGCGCCGCCCTACTGATCATCGCCGTCGCCTTCGGTCCGGCGCCCGCCTTCGCCGCAGGCTCGCTCGCGTATCTTGTCTTCGGGCGTGCGGCGCCGCCGTGCAGCCGCTCGACCCAGCCCCACGCCGCTTGCACTTTGGAGGCCGCCTGATGTCGCCCGAATCCACCGCCAAATTCGACGCCGCCCGGCAACGCTTACGCCATGCCGGTTCGGTCGTCGTCGCCTTCAGCGGCGGCATCGACAGCGCCGTCGCTTCGCTGCTGGCCGTTCAAGCGGTCGGCCCGGAGCGCAGCCTCGCCATCACCGGCCGCAGCCACGCCACACCCTCCGCCGAGCTCGAGTCGGTGGCCGAAATCGCGGCCGAAATCGGCATTCGCCACGAACTGCTCGACACCGACGAATTTGCAAACCCCGACTATCTGAGAAATCCGACCGATCGCTGCTATTACTGCAAGAACGAGCTGTACGGTCGGCTGACCGCGATCGCCGCCGAGCGACGCCTCGGCGTCGTCATCAACGGCCTGAATGCCGACGACCTCAGCGATTATCGGCCGGGAATCGAAGCCGCAAAGCAGCATGGAATCGTCGCGCCGCTCGCGGACGCCGCCATCTCGAAGGCCGAGATTCGCGCCTTCGCCGCCGCGCACGGCCTCTCGATCCATGACAAGCCGGCCTCGCCCTGCTTGTCGTCGCGCGTGCCGTATGGCGAGGCCATTACGCCGGACAAACTGCGGCGGATCGACGCCGCCGAGCGGTTGCTGCGCGAGTTGGGTTTTCGTGAGTGTCGCGTCCGGCACCATGACCGCCTGGCGCGGATCGAAGTGCCGGCGGACGAGATCGAACGGCTCGCACGCGACGAGATCCGCGAACGGCTCGATGCGGAACTGCGCGCGATGGGTTTCTTGTATGTGACGCTCGATCTGCGCGGCCTGCGCAGCGGCAGCTTGAACGAGGCGCTGATCGGCAGCGGACTCGCAACGGCGCTCGCCCAGCGAGGCGATTGATGAGCAAACCACGCGATGGAGAACAGATGAGTGCAACGTCGACCGACGCGCAGCTGACCAACGCCGAGGCGGCGGCTCAGGCCGGCCCGCAAAGCGATCCGGTCGTTCTCATTCTCAAGGTCGCGTGGCTGGCCATCGTGCTGGGATTTGTCATGCAGATCCTCGCGTCGGCCGCAGCGTGGATCGGCGGAAAGGAACCCCAGTTGAAGGAGTTCCTGGCCGAGGGCGCCGCAAAGATCAGTTGGTCCACCATCGTCTGCGTCGGCCTCGCGCTCGGCGCCGCGGCTTCAAAGATGCGCACCGCATACACGGGCTTCGCCGGCTTTTTGGCCGCCCCGGTCGGATTCATCGCCGCCCGCACCACGCAGAAGAGCACCACGCAGGCCTTCGGCATGACCGCACCCGCCGCCATCGCTACGGGCATTTTCGTCACGATTCTGCTGCTGAAAGCCGCCGAATATGCGTCGCTCGGCGCGCTGCTCGCCAGGCTGGGCGAAAAGCCCAAGGCCACGCTGGCCTCTTTCCTCGGCGTCGGTCTCGCGATCGGCC
>JALHOX010000204.1:0-4235 GCA_022842805.1 Phycisphaerae bacterium
TCAGGTCGATGAAGTGCTTAGCCGCCGCGGGGTCGGGGGGGATGGGCTGGCCGTCGGGCGAGGCGAAGCCGCCAAGGCCGACCAGGGCCTGCATCGCCAGCAGGTTGAGCAGATCGACAAAGGGGCTCGGGGGAATGTCGTTGGGGCCGGCGGCGGGTCGATGGTCGACCTTTTCGGAGAGCTGCTCCTTCTCGCGCTGCGCCTGGGCCTTCCAGTCGTCGTCAACGATGATCTTCTTCGCTTCGTCGCTCATGGGCGTCGCCTCGGGGGTTGCGGCCGCGGAAATTCAACCTGAACATCGTAGTCGCAAACCGGGGCCGAGGCGGGAACTCCGCACTAGCGCTTTCGCAGCATCAACATCCCCAGCCCCAGCAGGCCGCCGGTCGCCAGCGGACACGAAATGCCGCCGCCATCGTCGTCATCGTCGTCGTTATTGTCGGGCGGGCAGCGATCGAGCGGGGTCAGGCGGCGGATGAAGTTGTCTTCGATGCAGCCGCTGGTTTGCTGGCAGGTCGTCGCGCAGTCCTCGCGAAACGTGCCGCTGACGCGGACGCGATCGCCGACTTCGAAGTCGCGCTGATTTTCGACGGTGAAGAGAAAGCCGCGATCGTCTTCGAGCAACACACATTCGACGCCCTGAACGAGTTCGCCGCAGACTTCGATGGCGCCGTCGCAATAGATGATGTCGGCGACGACCAGGCAGCCGTCGCCCTCCTGGCAGATGGACGCGCAGTCGCGATCGAGCACGCCGCGGATGCGGGCGCGGTCGCCGGCGCCGAATTCGTCGGTCTCATCGACGGAGAAGCGTTCGCCGGACTGGGTCTTAAAAAATAGGCACTCGACGCCCTGTTCGAGCACGCCGCACTGGTCGAAATTGGGCTGGGCTCGGGCGTGGTCGATGAGTGCGACGGCGAACACGATCGCCAGCAAGGACCACAGCCAATCCCCGGTTTCGGAACGATCCATCCAATCCTCGCCTTTCACGCTGAATCTCCTGCTCGGAACGACGAACAGCACGCCTAATTATCCGTGATTCTAAGTGTCCGGACGGCTGCGCGGCGGGGCGCTTGGCGGCGGGCCGTGATATCGTCTGCGACCATGGCGCGGATTCGTCGATTGCCCACGGCCCTTGTCAACCGCATCGCCGCGGGCGAGTGCGTGGAGCGTCCGGCCAGCGTGGTGAAGGAGCTGGTGGAGAACGCGATCGACGCAGGGGCGACGCGGATCGAGGTCTGGCTCGACGACGGCGGGCGCGAGCGGATCGAGGTGCGCGACGACGGCTGCGGCATGGATGCGGAAGACCTGGCGCTGTGCGTCGCCTCGCACGCGACCAGCAAGCTGGTGGGCGACGCCGACCTGTTCGATATTCGCACGCTGGGCTTTCGCGGGGAGGCGCTGCCGAGCATCGCGAGTGTTTCGCGGCTGATGATTACGTCGCGCGTGCGCGAAAGCGACGTGGGGCACAGCCTGCGCGTGGAGGGCGGCGAAGAGGCGGCCGGCCCCCACCCCACCGCCGCCGGCCCCGGCACGACCGTGGCCGTTCGCGATTTGTTTTACAACGTGCCGGCTCGGCGGAAGTTTCTGCGGACGAACGCGACCGAGACGGGCCATGTCACGGAGCAACTGGCGCGGCTGGCGCTGCCGCATCCGGAGGTGGCGTTCAAGCTCACCGTCGGCGGGCGGACGGCGCTCGATCTACCCGCGGCGCCCGATCGGCGGCGACGGATCGGAGATTTCTATGGCCAGGATCTGGCGGAAGGGCTGATTGAGCTGCGGCGGGAGGGACAGGGCGTCCAATTGCAGGGGTGGGTGGCGCCGCCGGCGCTGTGTCGCAAGACGAACAAGTGGGAGTATGTGTTCGTCAATGGCCGCTATGTGCGCGATCGCTTCGTCTCGCACGCGGTGCGCGAGGCCTATCGCAGCCTGATTCAGAATGAGTATCCGGTCGCGTTTTTGTTTCTGTCGATCGATCCGGCGGATGTCGATGTGAACGTCCATCCGATGAAGACCGAGGTGCGCTGGCGCGATTCGAACTTCATGCACCACTTCGTGCTGGCGGCGATTCGCGACAAGTTTTTGGGCACGAATCTCGATCGTCCGTTTCGCGTGCGCGAGGCGCAGCAGGACGAGAACGCGGAGCGAGTGCGCTCGGCGATGGTCGAGTTTTTTACGCAGGCGCGACCGGCAACGGCCCCGGCGGCGGCGTATGCGGGCGCTACGCCGATGGCGCGGCGGGCGGGGGCGATCGGCGTCGAGGAATGGCTGGGCCGGGCGGCGCCCGACACGACATCAATCGCCGCCCCGCGCGAAGGGCACAGCGCCACCGGCATTGGGCCGATGCCGGACCATGTCGCAGCGCGATGGGATCGAGCGCCGCGCGGCGCGGAAGCGGTGGCTGGCGCGGCGCTGATCGTGGCCGAGCCGGCCCGCGGCGCCCTGCAGGCACATCGCACCTACATCGTGGTCGAAGAGGAGGCGGGGATCACGATCATCGACCAGCATGCGCTGCACGAGCGCATTTTGTATGAAGAGCTGCGGGCGCGGGTGGCGCTCAAACCACTCGAGTCGCAGCGGCTGCTGCTGCCCGATGTGTTCACCTGTCCCGCCGATCGACTGGCGGCGATCGAGCTTCATGCGGAGACACTCGCGCGGCTCGGCATCGAGCTCAGCATCGCCGGGCCGGGCAGCGTGGCGGTGCAGGCGTTTCCGACGCTGTTGCAGCGGGCCGACCGCGTTGAGTTTGTGCGCGAGCTGCTCGACCTGCTGAGCGAGGGCGGGACGCGGGTCGAGACCGAATCGGTGATTCACCACGTGCTGGACATGGCCGCTTGCAAGGCGGCGGTGAAGGCCGGTGACCCGCTCACCGCGGAAGAGATCGCGGCGTTGCTCGCGCGGCGCGAGCTGGCAGAGCGCAGCAGCCATTGTCCGCACGGGCGACCGACCACGCTGCACCTGTCGCTGGCGGATCTGGAGCGCCAGTTCAAGCGACGCACGTGATGCGGGCCGATTCGCCATACGCCATGCCCGGGTGGATGAACGTGCGCAACGGTGCGGGGCTGATCCTGTGCGTTTTCGCGTTGCGGGTGGTCTATTTGTTCTGGCTCTGCGGCTACGAACTCCTGGGGGATGAGGCGCTCTATTGGGAGTCGGGGCGGCGGCTCGACTGGGGCTATTACGAAAAAGGGCCGGTGATGCCCTGGTCGATCGCGCTTGCGACTGCGCTCGTCGGCACGAGCGAGGCCGGCGTGCGGCTGGCGGCGACGGCGTGGAGCGCCGTGGCGGCGTTTGGCGTGCTGCGGCTGGCGCAGCGCGCGGCCGCACCTGCGGACGAAGCGGAATCGGGGGCGGATCGAAGCGGGCCGGCGGCGATCCCGTTTATCGCGGCGACGATGTTTCTGCTGGCGCCGGCGTTTCAGGCAAACGCTCAACTCGCGACACCGGATGCGGCGTTGATCGCGCTGTGGGTTTGGGGCTGTGATGCGGCGCTGGCGCTGATCCGTGCGATGCAGTCGCGTTCGCCCGGTGTGTGGCGGGCGGCGGCGTGGTTTGGATTTGTGCTGGGCATCGGCACACTGGCCAAGCAGTCGATGTTGTTGCTGGTGGCGGGCGTGGTGCTGGATTTGATTCGTCGGCCCGCGAGTCGGAGGCGGCTCTCGACCGCGACGGGTGCGAGCCTGCTCGCGTTCGGCTTGGCCGTCTCGCCGCTGGCGATTTGGAACTGGCAGCACGGCTGGCCGACAGTGCTGCACACGCTGGAGCATTTGGGGCTTTACGAATCCAGCGGAGCGGCGCACGCGACCGAGGCGGCGGCGCGGCCCGCGCGTGCCAACTACAACCCGGCCTGGACGCTGAGCCTGGTCGGCGCCCAGGTCGGCGCGTTCGGCCCGGCGCTGTGCGTGCTGATGTGGCTCGGTGTGCGCCGTGCAGATTCGCGCGGGATGCGGAGCACGATCCACCTGGCGCTGCCGGCATTGGCGGTCTACCTCCTGGTGAGCTTCACCAAGCAAGCTGAGCCAAACTGGCCGTTTCACGCGTTCGCGTCGCTCTTGGCGCCGGCGGCGGCCGTCGTGGCGCGCGAGTTGCCGCTGGTTCGCGAGCGAATCGAGCGCTGGCGGGCGAACCCTGCCCGGCCGCACGAAGGATTTCTGCGACGCAGGCCCGAGAGCGTGGCGCAGGTGGCGTGGGATTGGACGATTCTGTACGGCGTCGGCGGGCAACTGCTAATCGCGTTTCTG
>JALHOX010000204.1:4245-8178 GCA_022842805.1 Phycisphaerae bacterium
ATTGGCCCAGACGCCGGACTCGGGCCTGACGCAGCGATTCCGTGGCCATCGCGCGCAGGCGGCGGCGGTGCATGCCGTGGCGCGCCGCATGGAGCAACAGAGCGGCGTCGCGCCGCCGGTGATCGCGTCGCATTACATGAGTGCGGGGCTGCTGGCGTTCTATCTGCCGGGCAGGCCGGTGGTCTGGAACGCCGGGGCGCGGCTAGGGACGCGCTCGTCGTCGTATGACTATTGGCCGGACACGCGATTGGAGCTCGTGCTGGAGCGCCACGACGCGGCGATCCTGAACGGCGCCAAGGCGGAACGGTGGGCGGAACTGTTGAAGGGTTGGCGGATCGAGACGGTCGACGCGCAGCGCGGAATTCACGTGGCGCGGCGAACCGCGCCTTGAATTCGTTCTTGGAGGTTTGCGATTCGCCGTCGCTCGCTTAGAGACCGCCCAGGGCCGGATTGTCCTTGAGCGCCTCGATCATCTTCAGCATGGCCGGCCCGCCCAGCACGACGCCCATGGCGGGGAAGATGAAGAGCACCAGCGGGATCATGAGCTTGACGGCGGTTTTCTGGGCCCGCTCTTCGGCGGCCTGGCTGCGCTTGGTGCGAAGCGTCTCGGCCTGATTGCGCAGGGCGCGGGCCACACTCGTGCCGAATTTTTCGGCCTGCACGATGACCGAGACAAGGCCGCGAACTTCGTCGATCTGCGTGCGCTTGGCCATGTTCGACAGCGCTTCGGAGCGCGGGATGCCCATCTGGCCTTCCACGGTGGCGATGCGCAGTTCTTCGCTGATATCGGGGTGAACGCGCGACATCTCGTCACCCACGCGCTTGAGCGCACCGTCGAGCGCAAGCCCCGACTCGACCGAGACGACCAGCAGGTCGAGCACGTCGGGCAGACCGTTCTTGATTTTGTCTTTGCGGGCGCTCATCGCCATCGAGAGCCACAACGAGGGCAGCGTGAAACCCAGACCGCCGCCAAAGGCGACGATGCCGAGCTTAATGGTCATGGGTTGCTGGACCGTGAATGCGATCAGCGCGCCCATCAGCAAACCGCCGACGGCGAAGATCGTCTTGCCGGCGAGGAAGAGCGTCTGGGCATTCTGCTGACGAAAGCCGGCGGTCGCGAGGTTGGCCTTGAGGGTCGATTGCTCAGCGTCGGAGGTCGGCATGATCAGGCGCTGCAGCATCGGCGTGGCCTTCTTCACAAGGTCGGCCCGCGCCTCCTGCTTCGCCTTCTTCTGCACTTCCGAGACTTCGTCGACGCCGGTCTCGCCCGCGAGACGGCGCTTTACGATCTGACGATCCTCAGCCTGCTTTTTCGGCATGAGGCTGTAAACGATGAGGCCCGCGGCCATCATCAGCAGCACGCCGACCATCAGCAGTTCGGTAGGCATCGACCAATCCTCCGAGCGAAGTCCTTCGCGAAGAAACCGCAAACCCGTAGAACAAGGCTCCGCGTTGTTCGTTCCTGATGCACAAGGCGGAGCCTTGCGCTTCGTACGACCGTCGCGCGAAGCGGAGCCTCGCGCAACGAAGATCAGACCTTGATGTTGATGATCTTCTTGATCATCAGCCAGCCCATGATCTGCATCACCACCGACGCGGTCAGCATCATGCGACCCATGTCGGTCGTGAAGAGCATCATGGCGTACTCGCGGTTCACCTGGAGCATCACCGCGAAGACGATGCCGGGCAGCGCCAGCAGCACATAGCCCGACAGGCGGCCTTCGGCCGTGAGCGCCTGCACCTTGCCGAACAGCTCGATGCGCGAGCGAATCACTTTGCCGATCTTGTCCAGAACCTCGGCGAGATCGCCGCCCGTCTGGCGCTGGATCAGCACCGCCGTGACGAAGAAGCGCACGTCGAGCATGTCCACGCGCTCGGCCATGTTCTTGAGCGCGTCTTCGACTTTGAGGCCCAGGTTCTGCTCGTGGAAGACACGGCCGAACTCGGTGCCGGCGGGGTCCGGGAGCTCGCGCGAGATGAGCTGCATGCCGCTGGCCAGCGAGTGGCCGGCGCGCAGCGCCTGGCTGAGCATCTCGAAGACGTCCGGCAACTGGTGCACAAACTTCTTCAGCCGCGCCTTGCGCCTTCCGTTGAGCCAGATGATCGGCAGAACGAAGACCGCCACGCCCGCGCCGATCGCGGCCAGCGGGTTCACTCCGACGAACATGACGGCGGCCGTGATGACCAGCGCCGCGGCGGTGACATTGACCAGCACCTGCGGGGCCGACCAGTTGAGGTTCGCCTGTTCGAGTGTGCGCTGCAGATTCTGCGTCAGGCTCATCTTGGCGAAGTAGCCCGCCAGGATGCCGGTCGCATCAATCGTCGAGCGACGGAAATCGACCTGCTTGGCGGCCTCTTCGGCGCGGCGGTTGCCGTCGTCCTTCAGGCGGTCGATGACCTTTTTGCGCGGATTGCCGCGCAGGTCGACGGCCAACTGAAAGGCGCCGTAGGCCAGCATCACACCGCCCGCGAGCGGAGCGAGGATGAGCAGGATGTCGTTGGGGCTGCCGGTAAGCATCGCGTACGCACTCCAAATACAGTCGCTTCGCGAGCGTTAGTCGCCTTCGTCCTGAACGAGATCGCGCGGACGGAACCAGTCCATGTCGATCTCGCAGCCGTGGGCCTTCAGCTTGTCGAGGAATCCGGGGCGGACGCCGGTGCTGACCAGCCGGCCGTGGACCTTGCCGTGCTTGTTCACGCCGTCCTGCTCGAACTTGAAGATGTCCTGCATGGTGACGACTTCGCCCTCCATGCCCTGCACTTCGGTGATGTTGATGATCTTTCGCAAGCCGCCGGTGAGTCGGGCCGCCTGCACGATCAGGCCGACGGCCGACGCGAACTGCTGGCGGATGGCGCGGACAGGCAGGTCGAAGCCCGACATCATCACCATCGTCTCAACGCGGCCGACCGCGTCGCGGGTGTTGTTGGCGTGGATCGTGGTCATCGAGCCTTCGTGGCCGGTGTTCATGGCCTGCAACATGTCGAGCGCCTCGCCGCCGCGGCACTCGCCGACCACGATCCGGTCGGGACGCATACGGAGCGAGTTGATCAGCAGATCGCGAATCGCGATGCGGCCCTTGCCTTCGATGTTGGCCGGGCGCGTCTCCAGTCGCACGACGTGCGGCTGGCGAAGCTGCAATTCGGCGGCGTCTTCGATGGTGACGATGCGCTCGTCTTCGGGGATGAACGACGAGAGGTTGTTGAGCAGCGTGGTTTTTCCGCAACCCGTGCCGCCCGCGATCAGAATATTCAGACCGCCTTCGACGCACGCCTTCAGAAAGCCGACCATCTCCGGCGCGCAGCTCTTGAAGCGCACATAGTCATCCCACTTGATCGGGTCGGCGCCGAAGCGACGAATTGAGAGCGAGGGGCCGTCGATCGCCAGCGGCGGAATGATGGCGTTGACGCGCGAGCCGTCTTTCAGGCGCGCGTCGACCATCGGGCTGACTTCGTCGCAACGCCGGCCCAGCGGCGCCACGATCTTGTCGATCACGTGCAGCAGGTGGGCGTTGTCCTTGAACTTAATGTCGGTCAGCGTGAGCTGGCCGCCTTTTTCGATGTAAACCTGCTTCGGCCCGTTGATCAGAATGTCCGAGATCTTCGGATCTTTCAGCAACTGCTCCAGCGGGCCGAGGCCGAAGGTCTCGTTCAGAATCTCTTCGGTGAGCCGCTTCTTCTCCTGATAGTTCAGGAGCGTGTCTTCCTCGTCGCACAGCGCCTCGACCACCTGGCGCACCTGCTCCTTGGTGTCTTCGGAGACGGTGCCGCCCAGCTTGGTCATGTCGAGCTGTTCGACCAGCTTGCGGTGGATCGAGGTCTTCAGCTCCTGAAAACGCGCGGCCCGCTCGTCGACGGGCGGCGGCTTCTTCGGCGCATTGGGCGGCGCAGGCGGCGCGGCGCTCACGGGCGGCTTGGGCGCTTCGACAGGCGGCG
>JALHOX010000205.1 GCA_022842805.1 Phycisphaerae bacterium
TACATTTCGGCGACGCGTTTGCTGGCGCCCATGATGCTGGTGGGGTTGACCGCCTTATCGGTCGAGATCATGACGAACTTTTCGACGCCGGCGCGGGCGGAGGCGTCGGCCACGACGCGGGTGCCGTTGATGTTGTTCTTGACCGCCTCGCTGGGGTTGTCCTCCATCATGGGGACGTGTTTGTGGGCGGCGGCGTGGAAGACGGCGCTGGGTCGTTCGGCGTCGAGGATGGTGTTCATGCGGCCGCGGTCGGCGATGTCGGCGACGAGGGGCACGCAGTTCAGGCCGTCGAAGGAGCGCTTGAGCTCGCGATCGATCTCGAACAAGGCGCCCTCGGCCTGCTCGACGAGGAGCATTCGGCGGGGCTTGAACTTGGCGATCTGGCGGCACATCTCGGAGCCGATCGAGCCGCCGGCGCCGGTGATCATGATCACGCGATCGGCGATGAATGAGCCGATGGCTTGTTCGTCGAGCTTGACGGGGTCGCGGCCGAGCACGTCGTTGATGTCGACTTCGCGAATTTCGCTGACGGTGGCGCGGCCGGCGACGAGGTCTTCGATGGCGGGCAGGGTTTTGAATTTGAGGTTGGTGCCCTGGCACAGCTCGACGACGCGGCGGATGCGCTCTTTGGAGGCGGAGGGCATCGCGATGAGGATTTCCTCGACGTCGTGCTCTTCGCAGTATTCCTTGATGGATGCGATGGGGCCGAGCACGGGCATGCCGTGGATGTGGGCGCCGTGCTTGTCGCGGTTGTCGTCGAGGAAGCCGACGATGCGATAGTGCTGGACCGGGCTGCGCATCAGTTCGCGGACGGCGTTTTCGCCGGCGTTGCCTGCGCCGAGGATGAGCAAGCGCGGGAGCGAGCCTTCGGCCGAGGGTCGAACTTCTTCGTGGTAGAGGCGGACGGCGAATCGGGCGCCGGCGACGAGGGCGATGGTGAGGCCGAAGTCGAGCGGGTAGACGGATTCGGGGAACTGGTCGCCGCGGATTTGCAGCGGGTCATCGGCGAGGCCGACGAGCCAGGGATTTCGGATGACGACGGAGATGAGGAGCCAGATCCCGAAGAAGCTGATCCAAGCGGCCTTGGTGATGCTGAGGATGTCTCGGAGGCTGACGTATCTCCACCAGCCGCGGTGGAGGCCGAAGGTCATGAAGACGCCGAGCTTGATGACGATGACGGGGAGGAGCAGCGGGAGGCACCAGCGTCGGAGCCAATCGGCCTCGGGCGAGATGCGGAAGTTGTAGGCGAGTCCGAAGGAGAGGATCCACGCGAGAACGAACAGCGCCATGTGCGAGGCGGCGCTGACAAAAAGGCGATTGGCACGCAGCCAGCCGCGCCAGCCGGTGGGCTTGTCGATTTGCAATGGTTCGGTCATTTATCCAGCGCTACCGTTCTCCGCTGTGCAGCGCTTCGGCGAAATGCGGGGTTCAACCACGAAGGGCGTAGCGAATCGCGCACTTATTGCTGCACTGCGGCCCGGATGGCCCAGATTAGCGTATCGACGCCACCGCTTTCCACCGGACGTGAGAAAGATCGTTCGAGGGCGAGTTTTTCGGCCTTCTCGGTGGCCTCTTTGGCACGGATTTTGTCGCCCAGTTGGAGGGCGCAATACGCTTCGACGACCAGCGCCTCCGGAGATTCCTCGCCGGGCTGGGTGCGGGTTCGGATGTATTTTCGCAGTTGCTTCTGAAAGACCTCGCGGTCGCCGAAATAGGCCCCTGGGTCGATCTTTTGGACGAAGAGGTCGGGGTTGCGGCGGGTTGCGTCGCTGAGGGCGGTCAGGGCGTGGGTGAGGGCGTCACGCTCCAGGGCGACATGGCCCAGGAGGAGGGCGGGGACGTAGTTTGCGGTGTCGTTGCGGCGCCAGCTCTCAAGTTCGCGGGCGGTGTTCTCAAGCTGGACGTAGTGCTCGACGGTGGTGGCGCTGGAGCGGGTGGCGTCTCGAAATAGCGAGACGGCGCTCATGTTGCGCATTCGCTGCTGGTTTTCGAGGGTCTCCAGGGCGGCGGTCTGAAGGATCGGCTCGCTGACGACGCCGGGCTTGCCCAAGTCGTAGGCCAGTTGGGAGGGGCCGTCGCTGGCGGGGACGAGGCCGAAAAAGTCGTGATAGGCGGACACGGAGCGGGGCGGGGCCAAGTTCGGCAGAGATCGCGGCAGAGAATTCTGGAAGGACACTCCGAGCGGCAGGTCGGGGCTCATGGCGCCGCCGAGGCCGGACATGGCTTCGATCATACTGGTGGTGGGCGTGAGCTGCTGGAGCACGGTGGGGGCGGGGCGGTAGCCGAAGTCGGCGTAGGCCGCGGTGGGGGTGGCGATGCCGGGGAGGACATTTCCGCCGAAGTTTCCGCGCGAGAATCCGCCGCGATATCCGAAGCGGCCGAAGCCCTGGGTGGCCTGTCCGACAGCGGCGTCAAAGGTTGGAGGCGTTCCAAGGCCGGACAGCGAGCGGCCGGCTACGTCGCCGAAGCGACCGGTATTGAGCCCGCCGATGAGACCGATGTTTTGGGATGGCCCTTGGAGGGAGGGGCGATTGACGATGGCGCGGTTGAGGCCTTGGGCGGCGGCCCAGGGAGAAAAGCCGAGTGCGACGCCGATGAGAGCGGTCCAAACGATCTTGCGCGTTGCGCGTCGATCCATAGCGATTCTCCGTCCGAAGACCCGAAACGAGCGGTCTCGGCCCGCTGCTACACGTTCGCCCTGATTGTATCACAACCCGGCGGCTTACAGGGTTGGTCCGTCGCCATAGTGGATACTGACTTCATCGGTTGTTAGTTCGGGTGGGGCGGAGCGCGGATCGCTGTGCGAGGCGGAGGGCGGCCCGCCGCCATGACGCGGGTGGACCGGCTCGGTAGGATTCGGGGACGGCGTGTTTCGCGCGACAGGCACGCCGATCCGTGCGGACTGTCGGCGGTCGATTTGGAGCTTCTGGTGATATTCCACGTGCATTTCTTCGAAAGAGCCCCGCGTCGCAGCGGCGTGCTGCTCGCGCCGCTGCTTGGGGCCGGGCTGGCGTGTGCTTTGGCGGTGCCGGCCTGTTTCGACGCGGATCTCGTCCGCAATAACGTCGCATTTCGCGGCGGCAACGTGAACTTCATCTGTGTGAACGACACTCCCTATCGCGCGTCGTTCACGTTCGGCATGTACGACGCGCTGGACAAATCGCAGGGCGCCGTGCTGACGCAGCAGATTCGCGTTGAGGGCAACAGCACCACGTCCCCGACGCAGCTCGGGTGTCGTCGCAACGCGGTGATCGGCGGCAGCGAGTTGATTCGGCGCTCGGTGGAAAACGACTTCGAGGACGATGCCGCGTTTGACCTCGACGCGTTTTCCGAAGTGGTGAACTTCTCGTCCGCGCCGGCGGATTCGGAGTCGGCGGCGTTGCCGACGCAGGGCACTTCGCTGGGGCGGAACGTGCTGCTGGGCGTGGATTTCGATTGCGGCGATCGTCTGATTTTCACGTTCGTTGAATCGCCGGATTCGCCGGGCGGTTTTCGCATTGACTTTGCCGCCGTGCCGATCGACGACGATGACCTGTAGTCCGCGGTCCGACGCGAGCAGCTCGGGGGGCGAGGGCCGGCAATCATGAATGAACCCGCGACCCGCGGCACGATCGCGGCGCATGTGGCGGCGAATCTTTCGACATCGTCGTTCATCCGCGCGATGTTTGAAAAAGGCCGGGCGCTGCGTGAGATTCACGGCGCGCACAGCGTGTTTGATTTTTCGCTGGGGAATCCGGACGCCTCGCCGCCGCCCGCTGTTTTCGACGCGATCCGGGCCGTGGCGGGCGAAGCGAACCCGGGGTTGCATCGCTACATGCCCAACGCCGGCTTTGATGAGACGCGGGCGGCGATCGCGGCGATGCTGACGCAGGAGTATGGGGCGCCGTTTTCGGCGGGCGACGTGGTGGTGACCTGCGGTGCGGCGGGCGGGCTGAATGTGGCCATGCGCGCGATCTGCGATCCGGGCGACGAGGTGATCGTGCTCGCGCCGTACTTTGTGGAGTATCGGGCGTACATCGAGCAGGCGGGGGCGCGAATGGTCGTGGTGAACACGGGGCCGGGGTTTGAGCCCGATGTCGCGGCGATCATGTCGGCCGTGACGCCGCGAACGCGCGCGATCCTGGTCAATTCGCCCAACAATCCGACCGGGGCGGTGTACTCGGCCGACTCGATCGCTGCGCTGTGCGAGGCGGCGGCGCGGGTCGATGCGCCGCAGCGTCCGCTGTACATCGTTTGCGATGATCCGTATCGGCGGCTGGTATTTGAAGGGGGCAAGCCGGCCCACCCGATCGAGCGCTATGTCCGCACGATCATCGCTTCGAGCTATTCGAAGGATCTGAGCCTGCCGGGGGAGCGGATCGGCTATTTGGCGCCGTCGCCGCGGATGCAGGATCGGGCGATGCTGCTGAACGCGTTCATCATGCTGAACCGGACGCTGGGCTATGTGAATGCGCCGGCGTTTATGCAGCGTGTCATTGCGCGGTGCGCCACGGCGCTATGCGACATCAATCATTACCGGGTTCGCCGCGACGCGCTGGCGGGCGTTTTGCGGGCGGCGGGGTATGAGTTTGATCTGCCGCGTGGGGGGATGTTCTTGTTTCCGAAGACGCCGATCGCCGACGATGTGGCGTTTTGCGACCGGCTGCTGCAGCAACGGATCCTGGCGGTTCCGGGCAGCGGATTCGGCGGTCCGGGCTTCATGCGGCTGAGCCTGGCGGTGTCGCTGGACGCGATCGAGCGGAGCGGGCCGGGGTTTGCGGCGGCGCGGCAGGGATAGGGTTTGAGTTTCGGGAGCCGCGTGTGGCGGGTTGAAGCGGCCGGCACTGGCCCGGCCGGGGGAATTTGCACTACACTTTGCGACCCGACTCGGCGAGGTGCGCCGGGTGGAACGGCAATCAGTACGATGGAAACCAGCAGATGAACAAGAAGACTCGTCGCGTCAATAAGAAGCATCGGGTGAGCGTTCAGCGCGTGAAGGCCAAGGCGCGGGCATCGCGGGCGAAGGCGAAGCGGAAGTAATCGGGGCGAAGCGCGCCGCGCCGGCTGAGTGGGGGCGGTCGATCCGCAGTTACACGGGCATGCCCGTGATCTTGCATTCGAAGACGATCGAATCGCCCACGAAGCCCTGGATGCTGGCGACGGTGCGGCGGGGCGTGAGCTTGTCGCTGCGACCGACGAGCAGTAATCGGCAGGGGGGCTCGACGATTCCGCGATACTTCACTTCATCGACCGCTGCGAACCCGAGAAACGCGTTGTCGATGCGCAAGAACTCGTGCCAGGCGAAGCTGGCGAGCTGAGCGGCGCATTCGATCATCAGGACGCCGGGGAAGATCGGGCGGCCGGGGATGTGAGCGCGGCCCCACCACTGATTCTCGCGGACCTCGTGATAACCTGCGAAGGTCCCGGTGGGGGGATCGAGGTGGACCACGGCGTCGAGCAGGGAGAACTCGTGGCGCTGGGGATTGTGGCGCTGCACGTACGCGTGGTCGAAGAGCACGCGGCTGAAATCGATCGACGACGGCGAGATGATCGGCGGCGGAGGCATGCGTCTCCCTAGCGGGTGGAGTAAAGCGGCCGTGCGTCGCGTCGGCCGTCATGTTCCCGCCATAGTCGTTGAGAACGGTCGTTCGACGCGGGGGCGGCGGTCATTTCGCCGCGGGCGGAGTCTCATCTTCGCGCAGGTCGAGGACCTTTTTGCGGATCTCCTGGGCGAGATTTTTGATGTCCTGCATGGACTTTCGAACGCGCGTTCCGGCGGCCTTGTTTCCGCCGACGGCTTTGAACACGTCGTCTCCGATTTCCTCAACCAGCTTTTTCAACTGCGCGTACTCATCCATCGTAGCGACCTCCGAACACACCTGCATTTGCAGCATGAACCAGGCGACGATCGCTCTCCGACATGCGCGAGCCGTGGGAAACCCGGGACGCAACCGCGCACGCAAAGCGGGGCGAGACTCCGATAAACATCAACTGAAGCGGAGGTTTATTCTCTCGCGGCGCGGATTGCAAGCGAGTCCCCCGGGACGGGCGGGGGAGGGGGACGGGAGCGGTTGGGTCAGATCGGTTCGTCGATCGGCGCGCGGCGGGTGATCCGGAGGGCTCGGCGACCGCGGAGCTGTCCGGCGCGGCCGGCGAACTTGGTGCGGCCGCCGATCTGGAGAATGAGCTCGCTGGCGGCCTCTTTGTCGAGCTGGATGACGTCGCCGGTGCGGAGCGTGCGCAGGTCGCTGACCTTGATTTTGGCCGAGCCGACGAAGGCGGTGAGCGGCACGCGCGTGCGGCGGAGATTGCGGAAGATGCGTTGCTTCTGGAGGTCGGTCGCGGTCTTGGGGCGGTAGCCGAACCAGGATTGGGTGGTGAGTCGGCTGAGGACCGACTCGATGGTATTGAAGGGCACGCACATGCTCATGGTGCCGGCAGCGTTGCCCATTTTGATTTCGAAGGTGATGAAGACGACGACTTCGGTGGGGGCGACGATGTGGACGAGCTGGGGGTTGGATTCCTGCTCGACGACCTGGAACTTGGCGTCGACGAGGTTTTTCCAGACCTCGGACATCTGTTCGAGCGCGCGGTCGACGATGCGAGAGACGATGCGCCACTCGATCGAGGTGAGCGCGCGCTGCGGGATGAACATGCCGCCGCTGGAGCCGCCGAGCAGCCGGTCGACGATCGGGTACACGATGAGCGGGCTGACTTCGAGGCACATCTGGCCTTCGAGCGGCGGGGCTTGCAGGATGAGGAAGCAGGTCGGATTGGGCAGGGAGTGGATGAATTCACTGTAGGTCAGTTGCTCCACGCCGACGACGCGGACATCGATGATGGTGCGGAGCATGCCGGAGAGGGTCGCGCCGAAATTGCGCGCGAAGCCGTCGTGGATGGAGGCCAGGGCGCGGATGTGCTCTTTGCTGACGCGCTCGGGGCGTTTGAAGTCGTAGGTGTTGACGGGGGGCGCCTCTGCGGGCACGCCGTGATGGGCGGCGGCGCTGGCGGCGACCGACTTGGAGGTCTGCACGACGGTCGGCGCCGCGGCTTCGGTCGGGGCGTCTCCGCCGACGGCGGCGAGCAGCGCATCGATTTCGTTTTGGTCGAGTACGTTGGACATTGTCTTCCGGCAAAAGCTGCGCGGGGCGAAATTTGCAGACGGAGATTCCATCGGGTGGGCGAGCGCCGCTGCTGAAGAATGCAGGATGAAGAATGCAAAATGCAGAAGGGCGCGCCGATGGCCGGACGCGCCCTTCTGCATTCTTCATTCTGCATTTTCTACATCAGACTTCGATCAGCATGCGCGTCGGATCCTCGATGCACTCCTTGATCCGCTTCAGGAAGCTGACGCTTTCGCGGCCGTCGATGATGCGGTGGTCGTAGGTCAGGGCCACGTACATCATGCTGCGGACGACGATCTGACCGTCGCGCACCACGGGTCGCTCCTGCGTCGCATGGAGGCCCAGGATGGCGCTTTGCGGCGGGTTGACGATGGGCGTGCTCATGAGCGAGCCGAAGACGCCGCCGTTGCTGATGGTGAAAGTGCCGCCCTGCAGGTCGTCGAGCGTGAGCTTGTTTTCGCGGGCCTTTTGGGCGAGGGCGTTGATCGCCTTTTCGACCTCGGCAAAGCTCATGCGTTCGGCGTTTCGCACGACGGGCGTGACCAAGCCGCGCTCGGTGCTGACGGCGACGCTGATGTCGTAGTAATCCTTGTAGACGATGTGTCCGTCGCGGATTTCGGCGTTGACCGCGGGGAAGCTGCGGAGTGCGTCGATGGCGGCTTTGACGAAGAAGGACATGAAGCCCAGCTTCACGCCGTAGCGCTTCTCAAACGATTCGCCGCGCTGCTTTCGCAGATCGAGCACGGCGCCCATGTCGATTTCGTTGAAGGTGGTCAGGAGCGCGGCCTGGGTGTTGGCCTGCACGAGCCGCTCGGCGATTTTCTTGCGGAGCGGGGTCATGGGGACGGCTTCTTCGTGCCGTTCGCCGACGGAGGCCGGGGCCGGGGCGGCGGTCGCTGCGGCGGGGGCAGTTGCCGCGGGGCGGGCGGGGGACTTCTGCTCGCTCACGAAGCGCTGCACGTCTTCCTTGAGCACGCGACCGCCGGGGCCGCTGGCGGGCACCTGAGCGGGGTCGACGCCGGCCTCAG
>JALHOX010000206.1:0-2952 GCA_022842805.1 Phycisphaerae bacterium
GATTGCGTTTCTTTCGATGGAACAGGAGTTGTGCCCTCGTGTTGATGACCCGGACTCGTTCGTTTGTGCGGCGCGTGGTTGGTCCGTTTGCGGCGCTGGCGGCGGTGAGCGCCGTGCTGGCCGCTGCACCGCCCGTCGGCGGCGAGATCAACGTTGATAAAGACGGCCTGGCGCTAAAGGGCTACGACCCGGTGGCCTACTTTGCAGAGGCCGGCAAGGCGACCAAGGGCGACGCGGCCATCACCGCGCAACACGCCGGCGCGACCTATCGCTTCGCAACCGCTGAGAACAAAGCCGCCTTCGAAAAGGAGCCTGCGAAGTACGTGCCGCAATATGGCGGCTACTGCGCTTACGGCGTCTCAAAGGGCGCAAAGTATGACATCGAGCCGACGGCGTTTCAGGTGGTCGATGGCAAGCTGTATGTGAATTACGACGCGAGCGTGCAGAAGAAATTCACCAAAGATCCGGGCACGTTCATCGCCAAGGCCGACAAGAACTGGGACAGCGTGAAGAGCAAGCCGAAGAGCTGATACTCAGGTCGCGGCCGCAAGTATCGGTAGGGCGGGTGCAACTTGCCCTACGGCTTCAGCGGCAGGCCGCCAGAATCCAGCAGACGCTGGCGCACTTCTGATTGGCCGGGGGCGAGATCCAACGATGCGATCCACAGTCGCCGCGCCTCGTCGGCGTGTTCCGGCCCGTCGCCGCGAATGTGACGACGCCACGCGATCTCGGCCGCAAGGTTGAGAAAGCGCACGTCGCGCGGACGAGCGGCGCGCCAGCGATCAAGCAGGGGGGCGGCCTCGTTCCAGCGCGATAGTTCGGCATAGGCCTGCGCCAAGGTAAGTGCCGATTCGGCGTCCGACTTCGAGAGCGACGATTGCTCAAGATCGCCCGCGGCCGAGTCCCAGATTTTCAGACGAGCGTAGGCGGCCCCGCGCGTCGCCAGCAGTTGATTACGCAGCTCGGGTTCAAGCTCGATCGCCTTCGTAAATGCGTCGATCGCGTCGTGTACGCGGCCGGCGTCGATCAACGCCGAGCCGTAGCGGATCCAAACTGCCACGTCCGTCGGTCGGGCCGCGGTCTCGGCGGCGAGTGCATCGAGCAAGGCGCGGCCGTCGCCTGTGTTGCGCAACGCCCGCTCGCGCAACGCGGCCACCTCGGAATCGTCGGGGGCGAGGATCAGCAGGCGTCGACAAGTCTCCGCGATCGCGTCCCAGTCTTCCGATTCGCGGAGCAGCGCGAGCATGTCGCGTAAGGCACGCTCGTTATACGGGTCGCGCTCGACGATCGCCGCGAGTTCCCGCAGGCGGTCCTGACGCCGCTCGCTGACCGATCGATCCGATTCGCTCGCCGGGGCGACGGGAATTTCGGCGGGCTCATCGTGTCCGGGCGCCGCAGGGGGGCTCGATGTCGCCACGCGCGAATTGTGATTCGCGGCTCGCGTCTGCTGCCCATCGCCGCGCAGCATGGCCCGGACGAAGTCGATCGTCGACCAGCCCGCGAGCAGCAGGATCGCGATGCCCAAAAGTGTTAGCCAGCGCATCCTGCGAATACTCCCATACGAGCCATCAGCGACATCGGGAAACGAGAGCTACGCCACGTGCAGCGCGTCGATCACGTCGGCTCGGGCGGCGTGCCGCGCGGGGAGCAGGCCGGCGATGATGCAGAGGCCGACGGTGAGCGTGATCGCGCCGGCCAGTCCGAGCCAGGGGATGGCCACGGGAGCCTCGAATCCCCACATGCGGGCCGTCATGACCGATGTGTTCCACGCCAGATGAAGCCCGAGCGCGACGCCCAGCACGCTGCCGATCGCGCCCAGAACCAGCGCCTCGCCGAAGACCATCCGCAGCACCTGGCCACGCGTGGCCCCGACGGCGCGCAACATGGCGATCTGTCTGGCGCGGCTGGTGACGTTCGCGGTCATCAGATTCGCGACGCCGACCGCCGCGACGAAAAGCGCTACGGCGGGCACCGCGGAGAGCAGCAGGGTGACATTGGTCAGGTTCTGGTCGATCTCTTTCTTGAGCGCGTTAATCGAGCCGACCAGCGCATAGTCCGAATTTGCGACGCGCTTCACGCCGCTGAGCACTTCGTTCTCGCGAAAGCGCTGCCAGCGATCGGTCAACTGCGCGGCCGGGTCATAGACCCATTCCGGCATGCGCTGCCCCTCGGGCGTATCGCGCCGCGGCGGCCAAGCGGCAGGGGGCGGCATCTCCGGCAGGTCGAAGTTGAGCAGGACCATGCGATAGCCGTCGATGCCCCAGATGCGCTTCATGTCCTCGTTGGTGCCGATGACCGAACCGACGGCGGCGACGCGCATCTCGCTCTCGGCCTGAAAATAGCTGGCCGCGACGTCGAGCGCCGGCGAGTCGATCACGCCCACCACTTCGAATTCGTGGGCGCGAGCGCCGATCCACGTTCTCACTTTGTCGCCGACATGCTTGTTGCGGGTGCGGGCGAAATCGTCGGCGATGAGCACGCATCCACCCTGCTTCAGTCGGGCGATGGCGGTCTCGCGCTCGCCTTCGACGAATTCGAACTGCACGATGTCAAAGAAGGTGTCGGGATCGCAGCCGAGGAACCATGTCACGCTGCGGACCAGCGTCTCCATGAAGTTGAGCGGGCGCTCCTCGACGATCGCGTTCTGCGCATTGGCGACGGTGTAGGCCGCGATGCCCGGGATTTTCGCGAGTTCGGGGACGGAGTCGGGTTCGAGCTGGCGCATGCTCCACATGTAGGCGGCGGGGAATTTCTTCGGAAACTGCCAGCCGGCGCGGAAGCCCGAGTTGAATACGGTCAGTGCGACGATCAGCGAGAGGCCGACCATCAGGCCGCAGCAGATGCCCGCGGAGCGCCACACCGCGTGGCCGATCGGGTCTTGCAGGATTTGTCGCCGCAGGCCGAGCAGGGCGGCGACGCCGCTGACGGCGGGGCCGCTGGCCAGCCAGACGC
>JALHOX010000206.1:2962-8129 GCA_022842805.1 Phycisphaerae bacterium
GAAAAGCGCCACCGCCAGCGCCGTCGCCACCGCGATGCCCCAAAAGCCGATCGATGACGCGCGCGGCTTCGACGCTTCGAGCGGCGAAACGCCGGCGGCGGCCAGCGCCGGCAACAGGGCGGCGGCGAGCGTCGTGAGCGATCCGCCGACGACGGCCAGCAGGATGCCGCGGTAGCTGACGGCCCAGCCGCCGAAGTAGTCGGGTACGAGCAGGACGGTGAGCCAGGTGAGCGCCAGGCCGACCGGGATGCCCAGCGTAATTCCGGTGAATCCGAGCGGGATGACTTCGTAGAAGATCAGCCGCGACATCTGCCACTTGGTCATGCCCAAACACCGCAGCAGGCCGAGCTGGCCGACGCGCTCGATCAGGCCCATGCTGAGGGTGCTGAGGATGATGAAGAGCGCCGTGAGCATCGCCACCGAGCTCAGCAGCATCAGCACGATTTCCTGCTGGCTCTGGGCGTTTTCGATCTGGCGAATGCGCTGCCCCGCGTCGCGCACGTTGACCTTGCTGAATTTCGACGCCTCGCGCCGGACCATCTGGGCGACCTTCGCCAAATAGGTCGGCGAAGGGGAGGCGGCGACCGGCGCCGCGGGATCGTTGGGGGCCGAGCCTTCTTCCTTCAACAGAATGTCGATCCCGGTGATCAGCGCGAACTTGCCCGCGATGCGCTGCAGATGCGGAAGATTGACGAGCGCCAGCGGACGCTGAAACTTGGCCAGCTTGCGACGCTCGAAGACGCCCACGATCTCGAGCTTGTAGCCTTCGGGGCGGTTGAAATTCCAGACGATCAGGTAGTCGCCGACGCCGACGCGCTCCTGTTCGGCGACGGCCGCTTCGACAAGACAGGCTTCGCGATCTTCGGGCAAGAGGTCGCGGCCGAGCAGGATCTTTCGATCGCGCACCAGCGACTCAAGCTGGGGGTCGATGCCCTGCAGGTCGAAGATCGGCAGGTTCTCGTGCCAGGTGAGAAAATTTTCGGGGTCGGCGTCGAAGTATTGCTTGGTGATCACGCCGGCGGACAGGCGCTGGGTCAGCTCGGGCACGACGTGCTTCACCGGGCCGATCTTGCGGATGGCCTCCACCGAGCTTTGGGCGAAGGGGTTGAGCTTGCCGAGCGTGCTCTCGACGAAGATCTGGCTCTTGCCGACATACCCGCCCGCCCATTCGGCGACGGTTCGGCGCACCGATTCGTAGCAGCACGTAACCCACACCACCGCGCCCACGCCGAGCGCGATGGCGAAGATCGCGCCGGCGGTGCGGACGGGCTTAGCCAGCGAGTTTCTGGTAGCCAGTTGCGACCAGTGCCGCATCGCCCAATCCTTCCGCGTTGATCGTGCCGACGACTTGTCCGTCCTTGACGACGATTACTTCGTCGGCGAAGGCGGCGCCATGCGCCTCGTGCGTGACCATGACGATGGTGCGCCCGTTTTCGCGGGCGATGCGCTGCAGCAGCCGCCAGACTTCGTGCGCCTGCTTCGAGTCGAGATTGCCGGTCGGTTCGTCGGCCAGCACGATGGCCGGATCGTTCATGAGCGCCCGTGCGATGGCGACGCGCTGTTGCTCGCCGCCGGAGAGCGCGTCCGGACGGTGGTCGAGGCGGTGTTGCAGGTGAACCAGAGTCAGCAGTTCGTCGACGCGATTGCGAAACTGCTCCAGCGGCTTGCCGTCGATCAGCATCGGCATCGCCACGTTCTCGCGGGCCGTCAGCGTGGGCAGCAGGTTGTACTGCTGAAAGATCACGCCGATGCGTCGGCGACGGAAAATCGTTCGCTCCCCATCACTCATCTGGGTGAGATTGCGGCCCTCCACCAGGAGCGTGCCGCTCGTCGGCGGGGCCAGGCCGCCGAGCAGATGAAGCAGCGTGCTCTTGCCCGAGCCGCTGGCGCCCATGATGGCGGTGAAGCTGCCGCGGCGGATGTCGAGCGAGACGCCGCGCAAGGCGTGTACGTCGTGGCCGGCGGAGCGATAAATCTTGTGAAGATCGCGCACAGAGACGGTCGGCGGGGCGAGGTCGCCATTGCGCGAGGGCTGAGCAGAGCTGTCCGCTGCCGGGGGCGGCGTATCAGGGGTTCCTGTCGCGGTGGTCGGCGTCGCGGACGATTCCTGCATGGAAGCAGTGTAGGCGCGATGTGCAGCGGCGAGTAGCGGAGACGCGCTTGCGGGCTGCGCAATGCGACAGCGTTGGCCGGCATGCCCCCGTGCGCCGGGGGCCAGCGCAAGTCGCTCGCCCCGCGAAAAGAGACAGCAAAAGCGGGGCGCTCTAGCCCTTCTTCGCGGCCTTCAGCTTCGCGACGCGCGCCGGCACGCGCTTGACGCGCTTCGCGGCGGACTTCTTGGCGTCGGCGTGCGTGTCCTTGCCGGTGACTTCGGCCATGTGGGCGTGGAAGGCTTCGCGGGCGGCGCGGGTCAGGCGCAGCTTGGCGCGCTTCGCGCGCAGGGGGCGAACGGCGTTGAGCTTGCGCATCTTGGCCTTGCTGCGCTTGTGATGCTTGCGACGCTGCTTCAGGGGCTTCAGGGGCATCGGACGTCTCCTGCCTTAGCTTCGATGTTCATTGCTTCGTCGGCCGACCGCTCATCATGTCCCCGGCCGGCGATCGGCGCATGGGGTCGGCGGCTTCCCGAATGTCGAGTCGTCGAGGGTATCAAAACTCCCCTGTCCACGGAAGGGCGCGAACCCGTTAGGATGCCCGCTCGTTTGGTTATTTGACCGACCCCCGTACGATTGCGGATTCAAGGGTCGCCCCATCGCGGCAAGCGGAGACTTGGCTGATGTCGCTGAAAGCGTTGCTCCCTATCGGTGGCTTGCTCGGATGCGCCGCGCTCGCTGTCACGGCCTGCGTGCCGGCGGCGGCCCCGGAATTTCCGCAGACGCCCGTTTCTTCGCTGCTCGTCGCCGAGCAGATCGCGGCCCTCGGAAGTGCCGCTTCGTCCGTGGCCGTCGCCGCCGACGGACGCGTCTTCTTCGCCGAAAAGAACACCGGGCAGATCCGCGTCATCGCCGGCGGCCTGTTGCAGGAGTCGGCCTTTGTCACGGTGCCGGTCAACTTCGCCGGCGAGCGCGGCCTGCTCGACATCGCGCTGCACCCCGACTTCGCCTCGAACAATCGCATTTACGCCCTTTATGTCCGCTCCGATACGGGACTGCCGACCAACGTCGCCAACTCCGTCGTCGATACGCGCGTGGTCTATTTCACCGCCAACGGCACCGTCGCCGGCGGCGGCGAGATCTTTGTCGCGTCGCTACCGGCGACCGCCAACCTGACGCAGGTCGGCGGGCGAATCGCCTTCGACGCCAATCGCAAGCTGTTTGTCGCCATCGGCGACTTCGGCGACCCCGCCAGCGCTCAAGCCGCCTCGCCGCTGGTCGGAAAGGTCTTGCGCTACAACGACGACGGCTCGATTCCGAGCGACAACCCCGACCCCGGTTCGCCCGCTTTCGCCCTCGGCCTGCGCGACCCGCGCGGCCTTTCGGTCGATCCGCAGACCGGCGACCCCTTCGCCGCCGACCGCAACAACGCCGGTTTTCAGGAAGTGAACCGCATTCGCCTGAACCGCAACTACGGCTGGCCCTTCGTAATCGGCTTTGCCAAGGCCGCCAATGAGCTGGCCTTCGCCGCGGGCACCGCGAATTACACCGATCCACTCTCCGAGACCGACACAACCATCACCGACCTCGCCGGCGGCGAATTCAACCGCGGCTCGCGCTATGGCCCGCGCGGGCAGAACCAGTTCTTCTTCGGCGACGGCGCCGGCCGCCGCGTCTTCCTCGCCGAACTAAATCCCGATCGCTCATCGTCGACGGTCAGCCCCTTCGCCGGTCCGTTCCCGAGTGCTGTGACGGATATCACCTTCTCGCCCAGCGGCACGATGTTCGTCGCGTGCGAGGGCGGGATCTATCGCGTGGTGGAGCGGCAGCAGTAGCAACGGGGCGAACGCGCATTCTGCCCGCACATCCATGAGCAGCAACGGAGCCACCGCGCGGTGAGCCAACCCCCGGCGAGTCCAAGCTCCAGCATGGCGCGTGTCGCATGGAATCTCATATCAGACCTCGCGCCTGTTCTCGTATTTCTTGTCGCCTCTCGGGAAATCGCGCTCGTCTCCATGGTTTTCGCCATCGGGTTCTGGTTTCTGTTGGCGTTCCTGCTGACATGTATTCTCTCTCCTCGCCTCGGTTCGCTAGCCATTCTCGATTCCGTCGTATTCGCATTGGCGTCCGGCCTGGTGCTCGCGCCAGTTCTGCTGGATGTGCTGTGGCGCTTCACCAACTCGCGCGGCGCTTTGGTTGCCATGCTGGTGGTTCCTTACGTCCTTCTCGTGCTTTGGCGGCGCTTCCTGGTAGACGAGCGATCTGGAGCGCCGCGTTCGTCGACCCGCGAGCTTCAGGCGACTTCTCGGCAACGGTCACTTCCGCGGATGGGATTGATCGGGCTATCGCTCTGGGTCGGCGCATGCGTATTTGCCAGCTTCGCTCTGCCGGAGTGGCGCGGCCCGGGTGCGCCCCGCGCAGCTCAGGATTATGTGAAGCATCACGCGATCATGATGGCGCTCGAGGCCGGGCCACTTCCGTTGCGGAGCCCGTTTTACGCTGCTGCTGCTCCCGATGAGCCCTACTACTACTACTACTACCACTTCGCCTATCTCTGGCCAGCCGCTCTCCGCATCCTGAGCTTCGGCACGATTCCGATTAGCGTCGCCTTCGGTCTCCACTCCGCCCTCATCGCCGTTGCGTTCATCCTGCTCATCTTCGTCATCGCCCGCCGCCTCACCGGCAGCGACGGCCGCGCCCTCTTCGCCGCGGCGTGCGCATCGATCATCGGCGGCTGGGATGTCATACCCATCGCGTTGCAAGTGCTGTCTCAGGGCCGCGCGATCCCCGCAATCTTCGACTCCTGGATTCCCTCGCCCTGGCGCATTCACAATCTCGGCACGCAATTCCTGTGGTGCCCGCAACACGTCCACGCACTGCTCACGCTGACCCTGGTTGGCGAATGGCTCGCCCGCATGCCGCACAGCCGCGCCTGGCTCGCGCTCGGTCCGCTCTTCGCCGCCAGCATCTTCGGCAGCAGTGCGTTCGTTTCGCTCACGGCCTTCCCCGCCGCCGCGATTCTTGCTCTGCGATCGCTCGCGCCGCAACAGCCGACCGGCAGTGAAGGTATCGCCATC
>JALHOX010000207.1 GCA_022842805.1 Phycisphaerae bacterium
ACCGAGGAAGTCCACATCACGCCGCTGGTCGCGTTCATCAATTACCGCGGCCGATCGATCTATCAGGGCCGCTTCACCACGCTCGATCGCCTGAAGACCTTTGTCCGCGGCGCCCGGCGCAACCCACAGGCCGATGTCCCGCTCGAAGTTGAAAATACCCCGGTCTGGTCGAGCGGGCGGGCCAAGATCGGCGCGCCGATCAAGGTCGCCCCGCTCACCGGCGCCCTGCCCGAAAACCACGACGCCGCCCGCTTCCAGAGCGAATCACGCGCCGCCGTCATCAGCGGCCTCAAGCGTTTCCGCGACGAAGCAAAGACCGCCTTCGCTCGCGCCGACCGCCGCTTCTACATGGATTTCAACGCCTGGCTCAGCAGCGACGGCACACTCTTTGTCTCCACCGCGCTCTTCTCGCAGTTTCATTGCGAGGAGCCCGTCTTCACCAACGACAAGGCCAAGGTCGTCGGCCCCTGGGCCGACCGCGCCCGGCTTTTCGCCGCCGCCGCGACCCAGATGGAAACCGCCGTCGCCGAACAGCTCGCGCGCTTCGAAAAAGGCGACGGCTTCGACCCCGTCACGCCGCGCATCGCCACCAAAACCTGGAACGACCTCGGACTCGCCCTGCCGCAGCAGCCGCTGGCTCGCACCATTCGCGGCAACGCGGCCGCCCTGCCGCGCGAATGGCGCGTCCGCTCCCGCGAGCCCGGCGAAGACCCGCCCATCCTCTTTCACTTCGCCGCTCCGCTCGACCTCTACGCCGGCGAAGTTCGCACGCTCGGCGGCGGCATCTTTTTCGGAGAAGGCAACTCCCTCGCGGGCGCGATGGGCGGATTCGCCGCCGATGCCCGCACCATCAGCATGGGCGTCGAAGACCTCGATGCCATCCTTCAATCGGGCGTCTTCCTGAAGACCGACAAACATCCGCAAATCATCTTCGAACTCGCACGCATCGAATCCGACGCAAAGACCCTCGGCGTCGAACCGGTCAGCGCCATTCTTCATGGCAATCTGGAGCTGAAAGGCAAGCGCGTGCCGCTCGCCGCCAAGGCTCGCATCGAGCCGGTCGCAGCCCCGGACGATTCGCCGCGCCTGCGATTGCTCAGCACATTCGACCTCAACATCGACGCCTTCGGCCTGCCCACGCCCGATGGCCCCGCGCCCGCGAAGTTCACGATCGAATTCGACGTCGCGGCCACGCTCGAACCGGCGATCGTCGGAGGACTCAGCGACGAACCACAGACTCGTCCGAGCGACGATGGAAAGGGCGAGCGCGCCGCCAGTGAGCCCGCCGGCGCCGCGAATTCATCGCCCGCATCGATGCCGGCCATCGAGGTCCGGACCGAGCGCGTGTCCGATGAAAATCCGGAATCGGCCCCGACCATCGTCATCACCCTGCCCGACCCCGACAAAGCGCCAAAATCCCTCCTCGGCCGCCCGCTCATGCCGCGCCCACCCGTCGGCC
The DNA here is from genome assembly GCA_022842805.1 of Phycisphaerae bacterium. Taxonomy (GTDB): domain Bacteria; phylum Planctomycetota; class Phycisphaerae; order UBA1845; family Fen-1342; genus JALHOX01. The sequence continues at coordinate 1,460 of JALHOX010000207.1, forward strand.
AAAGCTACCTGAGCGCCGAGGTGCAGCTCGCGCAGGCCCGCGCGGATTTCGAAGCAAACCCCGACGACCCCGACAAGCTCATCTGGGTCGCGCGTCGCCTGGGCTACCTCTGGCGCATGCAGGAGGCGATCGACCTGCTCAGCGAGGGCATTCGCCGCTGGCCCGACAACGCAGCCCTCTACCGCCATCGCGGCCACCGCTACATCAGCCTGCGCCAGTTCGCCCCCGCCATCGCCGATTTCGAACAGGCCGCGAAGCTGATCGAAGGCAAGCCCGACGAAATCGAGCCCGACGGCCAGCCCAACCCGCGAAATACTCCGCTCTCCACCCGCGGCTTCAACGTCTGGTATCACCTCGGCGTGGCCCGCTACTGCAACGCCGACTTCGCCGCCGCCGCCGAAGCCTTCGCCCGCTGTCGCGAATTTTCACGCGGCTTCGACGACAACGTCGTGGCCATCGCCGACTGGCACTACCTCGCGCTGCGTCGCGCCGGCAAGGACGAAGAAGCCAAGGCCGTCCTCGCACCGATCAAGAGCGAGATGGACCTGATCGAAAACGCCGCCTATCACCGCCGCCTGTTGCTCTACCGCGGCGATCTGCCGATCGAGACGCTGCTCGAAGAGATCGACAAAGGCGGCCCGGTGACCGCGACCACGCTCGGCTACGGCGTCGGCGCTTGGTATCTGCTGAACAACGACCCGATCCGCGCCCGCGCGATGTTCGAACGCATCACCAGCACCGACCAATGGCCGGCCTTCGCCTATGTCGCGGCGGAGGCAGAACTGGCGCGAATGGCGAAGTAAGTGCGGCGGAGGCGCGGCGCGAATTCCGCTACCGCTTGCCGCGCAAGGCTTGAACACTGGCGTAGGTGGCGACGGCGTAGGGCACGCAGTAGGTCAGACCGATCTGAAAAAAGCGCCAAGGGCGGAAGTCGCGGGCGAGCAGACCGTCGGCGTGGTTGATGATCGTCAGCAGCGTGCCGACGACGAGCGAGGTTTTGATCGCGCGACTGACGACGTCAGGGCGTCGAGCGAGGGATAAGAACGATCGATCTTCCACGTTGGGGCCGCCTGCAGTGAGTCAGTTCAAATTCGAACGGGTTAATCGGTTTCGGGGGCAAACGCGGTGCCACGGCTGCGCGAGCCGCGCGGTCGAGAGAGCTAGAGATATCTCCCGACGGCACGACTCACAGAGCCGTGGCACACTTCCGGCACGTCACTTGATCAGTGCATGCCGCTCCCGCCCGAAAGCTCCTTCACCAGCTCGCCGATGACGGCCTTCGCATCGCCAAAGAGCATCCACGTCTTGTCGAGGAAGTACAGCTCGTTGTCGATGCCCGCGAAGCCGGGGTTCTTGCTGCGCTTGATTGCGAAGACCTGCCGCGCCTTGTCCGCGTCGATGATCGGCATACCGAAGATCGGGCTGGCCTTGTCGGTCCGCGCCGCGGGGTTCACGACGTCGTTTGCGCCGACCACCAGCGCCACATCGCACTGCGGCATGTCCGGGTTGATCTCGTCCATCTCCAGCAGGTCGTCATAGGGAATTTCGGCCTCGGCCAAGAGCACGTTCATGTGGCCCGGCATGCGCCCCGCGACCGGATGAATCGCGAATTTCACGCTGATGCCGCGCTTCTTGAGCTGGTCATACAGCTCGCGAACCTTGTGCTGCGCCTGCGCCACCGCCATGCCGTAGCCGGGGATGATCACGACGCTGCTGGCGTTTTCGAGGATCTGCGCCGCGCCCTGCATCGTCTCGGCCTTGTACTGCTTCTGCTCGCCGGCGGCGGCGGATTGCTGCACCTGGCCGAACGCTCCGAACAGCACGTTCAGGAACGAGCGATTCATCGCCTGACACATGATGATCGACAGGATCAGACCCGACGATCCATCGAGCGCGCCGGCGGTGATCAGCAGCTTGTTATCCAGCACGAAGCCCATCGCGACCGCCGACAGACCGGCGAAGGAATTCAGAATCGCGATCACGGTCGGCATATCCGCGCCGCCGATCGGCATCACCAGCATCCAGCCGAAATTGAGCGACAGCAGGATGATCACGACGAACGCGAAGGGCGACCAACCCGCATTCGGCCAGACGATCAGCAGCAGACCCAGCAGGATCGCCAGCCCAAACGCCCCCATGTTGACGAAATTCTGCCCCGGATAGACCCACGGCCGCTGCGGAATCCACTTCACTTCCTGCAGCTTGCCCGCAGCGATGATGCTGCCCGTAAAGGTCAGATAGCCAAGAATGATCTCGGCAATGATCGCGGTCATGCGGAACGCGGTCAGCATCTCCTGCTCATGGCTGATCCAGTAGAAATACTTCGCCGTGCCGACCAAACCGGCCGCTAGACCGCCGAACGCATGCGAGAGCGCGGTTCGCTGCGGGACGGCGGTCAGCGGCACTTGCGAGAGCCATATGCCGGGGTAGATCGATGCGAGGATCGGGATCAGCACCCACAGGTGATGCGTGATGCCCGGCTGGGCCCAGGTCGCGAGGACGGCGATCACCATCGCGAAGATGGCCGAGAAGACGCCGCGCCGCGCGGTCTTGGGCGTGTTCATCCAGTGCAGCGACAGGATGAACAGCGCCGTCGCGACCAGATAGCCGAGCTGAATCAGGTTGTTGATGACGTTTTCGCTCATGGCTTGGCCCCCTCGCGCGACTTGAACATCTTCAGCATGCGATCGGTGATCAGAAATCCGCTGATGATGTTGGTCATCGAGCAGAACATCGCGATCGCACCCAGAATGCGGATGCCGATCGGATAGTTCTGGCCGCCGGCGACGATGATCGCGCCGACCACCGCGATGGCCGAGATGGCGTTGGTGATCGACATCAACGGCGTGTGCAGCAGGCGCGAGACCCGCATGATCACGCCCACGCCGATGAAGGTCGAAAGCAGGAAGACGTAGAGCATCGCCGTGAGGTCGAGCGATTTGTGGCCGCCGGCGTGCGCCTGCGAAGCGGCCGGGGCCGAATCGGCCGCCAGCGTCGGGTCGACGAGCAGCGCCAGCAGCACTGCCGCCGCGATCCCTCGGATATGGAAGAGCGCCATCGCGCGTGTACTCCTTTCAACAAAGCGATCGATCATGCGTTCGGGCCGGCCTTCTCAATCGCCTCGCGGGTCGGTGCGTGCAGCACCTGTCCGGCGTGCGTCAGCGTGGCGCCCTTCAAAATGTCGTCGTTGAGGTCGAGGTTGAATTGCTTGTCTTTCCAGAAGGTCAGTACGAAGGTCGTCAGGTTTCGCGAGAAGAGCAGGCTCGCGTGGTGGCCCACTTCCGACGGCAGGTTGGTCGGCCCGAGGATCGTCACGCCGTGCTTCACGACCGTGCGATCGGGCTCCGTCAGCTCGCAATTGCCGCCGCCCTCCGCCGCCAGGTCGACGATCACCGACCCCGGCTTCATCTTTTGCACCGTCTCGGCCTTGATCAGCTTCGGTGCGAACACGCCGCGAATCAGTGCCGTCGTAATCACCACGTCGACCACGGCGCACTGATCGGCCAGCATCTGCGCCTGACGCGCCTGATCTTCGGCCGAGAGCTCCTTGGCGTACCCGCCGCCCGCCTGAGCGCTTTCCTTCAGCTCGATGCCCACATACTTGGCGCCCAGGCTCTCGATCTGCTCCTTCACCTCAGGCCGCACGTCGGTCGCGGTCACGGCTGCACCCAGTCGCCGCGCCGTCGCGATCGCCTGCAAGCCCGCGACACCGGCGCCGATGATGAAGACCTTGACCGGCGTCACCGTTCCGGCGGCGGTCATCAGCATCGGGAAGTACCGCGGCAGCGCCGTGGCCGCGAGCAGCACCGCCCGATAGCCCGCGACGTTGGCCATCGACGAGAGCGTGTCCATCGACTGCGCCCGCGTGATGCGCGGGATCAGATCGGTGGCGAACGAGGTGATGTTGCGGGCCGCCAGCTTGCGCACCGCCGCCAGATGGCGCGACGGATAGAGCGCGCCGATGAGCATCGCGCCGGGCCGCATCTGCTCGGCCTCGGCCACACTCGGCGCGTTCACCTTGCAGACAAAATCGCCCTCGGCCAGCAGCTTGCCGACGTCGGACTCCAGCGTCGCGCCGGCGGCTTCATAGGCGGCGTCGGGAAACGCCGCCGCCTCGCCCGCGCCGCGCTGTACGACGATCGTCGCGCCGGCCTGCACCAGTTTTTTCACCGACTCGGGGACCAACCCCACGCGGCTTTCGCCGCTTCGCGTTTCACGGGGGACTACGAGCTTCATCGACGACTCGCTTTGTAGCAAAGACGATGCGGGAAGACTTGAGTCATGAGCACGAACTATAAGGGCGGCGCTCGCGCGAGTGAATCGGTGAATCGCCGAAACGGCGAAAGCGCCAACTTGAAAACGCACACTTTTCGTGCGAAACACGTGCCGAATATGCGCTGCGCCAAGCCGCCCGAATCGCGCTCATCATCGATTCACCATCTCACTGTTTCACCGTTTCGCGGCTCACCCATTTGCAGCTCCGACGCGCCAGAATTGCACACCGATTTTGAAGCCGCTACGATCTTCCTCGCTTCGGGATTGTCACGCGGAGCCCCGCGCCAGACCCCCCGCACTGACGGCATTGGCGCCCGTCAACCACGAAAACTAGCGCTACGGTTTTCTCAACCATCGGCGACGGCGTTGTCCGTTCGCTGCGAGGAGTCTGTCTCATGGCAAAAAGCAAAGGCGACATCACCGACATCAAGCTCGCGCCCCCCGGCAAGAAGCGCATCCTCTTCGCCGACCGCGACATGCCCGTCCTCTCGCTCATCCGCGACCGCTTCGAGGCCAAGAAGCCGCTCAAGGGCATCCGCATCGGCGCTTGCATGCACGTCACCAGCGAAACCGCCAACCTGATGCGCACGCTGAAGGCCGGCGGCGCCGAGGTCGCGCTCTGCGCCAGCAACCCGCTTAGCACGCAGGACGAAACCGCCGCCAGCCTCGTCGCCGACTTCGGCGTTCCCGTCTTCGCCCGCCGCGGTGAAAACGTCGAGACCTTCTATAAGCACCTCAACGCGGTCCTCGACAACTCGCCCAACATCACCATGGACGACGGCGCCGACCTCGTGAACCTGCTCCACGGCAAGCGCCAAAAGGAAGCCGCCGGCGTCCTCGCCAGCATGGAAGAAACCACCACGGGCGTCATCCGCCTGCGGGCCATGCACGCGCACAACGAGCTCAAGTTCCCCGTCATCGCCGTCAACGACGCCACCACCAAGCACCTCTTCGATAACCGCTACGGCACCGGCCAGAGCACGCTCGACGGCGTCGTCCGCGCTACCGACATCCTGCTGGCCGGTAAGAAGGTCGTTGTCTGCGGCTACGGCTGGTGCGGCCGCGGCGTCGCCAGCCGCGCTCGCGGCGGCGGGGCGCAGGTCACCGTGACCGAGATTGACCCGCTGAAGGCGCTCGAAGCGGTCATGGACGGCTTCGACGTCAAGCCGATGAGCGAAGCCGCCGGCTATGGCGAGCTGTTCGTCACCGTCACGGGCAACAAGCACGTGCTGCGGGCCGAACACTTCAAGAAGATGAAGCACGGCGCGATCGTCTGCAATTCGGGTCACTTCGACGTGGAAATCGACATCCCGGCCCTGGAAAAGATGTCGAGCAAGGTCAACAAGCAGATTCGCGTGAACGTCGACGAATACATCGTCGGCAAGAAGAGCATCTACCTGCTGGCCGACGGCCGCCTGGTCAACCTCGCCGCCGCCACGGGTCACCCCGCCAGCGTCATGGACATGAGCTTTGCAACCCAGGCGCTGTGCGCCGAATGGGCCGTGAAGAACGGCAAGAAGTTCAAGATCGAAGTCCACGACGTGCCCAAGGCGATCGAGGACGAAGTCGCCGCGCTGAAGCTGAAGTCGATGGGCGTGAAGATCGACAAGCTGACGCCGGACCAGGTCAAGTATCTGGCCAGCTACAGCGAAGGCACCTAATCGGCCGACCCGTACGCAGCGGTCGCCTGACATGAAGCCACGAAAGGGTCCGCGATGCGGGCCCTTTTCTTTTCGCCGCGCGGCGAGACTCTCATTGGCCGGAGGGGCGGAGGGGTGGAGGGGTGGAGGGGTGGAGGGGTGGAGGGGCGGGGGAGTTTCGAGTTGCGAGTGCAGAGTGTCGAGTGGAAGAGGGGCGCGCGGGGGCGGGCGGCGCGCGGGGGCGCGTCGATTGACGGCGGTTTGGAATGGAGGTGGCGGGGGTTGAACCCGCCGCTTGCTTCGTCGTTACGGACGAAGGTTGCGTCGATCCAGTCAGCGCTTTGGCTTGCGGCCTAACGGCTCGCGCGCCTCGGCGCGTTCTGGATCACTCTGTGCGTGCCGGCCGGTTTTCTTGCAGCCGCGGGGCGGGCTGGCTCGCCGCACCGTTGCGATGTTGCCGTCGCTTGGGTCGCGGAGAGGTGGGTTTCGCTGCGCTCTACCCACCCTACCAAGGCGGCTTTCGCCGCGGGGTTGGTTTTGCGCCGCTTGGACCACGTCGCCGCGGGCGGCTGCAGAGCCTCACACTTGGTTCGCCGCCGCGCGTGAGGCGCGGAATCGCGGCGGCTAGCCATTGCTTTCGGCGCCTTGCGGCGACGAGAGCTGGTTGAAAAAACATTG
>JALHOX010000208.1 GCA_022842805.1 Phycisphaerae bacterium
GATGGTGATTTGCGCGCCCTATGCGGTGTGTAACTGCTGCCTGGTGCCGATGGCGGGGCTGAGCGGATGAGCGCAGGCGATCAGTCTCAGGAGATGCGGACGATGGACGGCGGCGCGTCGTTCAAAAAGTACTTCACGATCGAGTCGGCGAATCGCTCGCTGGTGCTCGTGCGCCGGATTGTGACAGAGATTGTCGCCGGCTATCGCGAGTTGATGGAACGGCGCGACGCGCTCGAGGCGACGCAGCGTCGCCTGCGCGACGAGGAGACCGAGGAGCGGCTGGCGGACTTGCAGCGCTGCGCCGACCGGCTGAACAAGCTGCACGCAGAGCTGGTCGAAATCGGCTGTGAGCTCAAGGACTGGCAATCCGGCCTGATCGACTTTCCGGCCCGCCACGAAGGCCGCGACGTGCTTCTCTGCTGGCGTAACGGTGAGGAGTCGGTCTCGCACTGGCACGAGATTGATGCGGGGTTTCGGGGGCGGCAGCTGATTACGCCGGAGTTTGCGGCGTTGACGGTTTCGTCGTAGTAGCGGCTCGCCGGCCGCTACGACGAGAGGCTCTTCAACTCGACCCTCTGCACTCGCAACTCGAAACTATCTCCGCTTCGTCGCCGTCAGGTCGAGCAGCTTCGCGAGAGAATCGTCGCTGACGCCGGCGCGTTTTGCGGCCAGGAACGATGCTGCGGCGTCGTCGCGTTTGCCGCGCTGCTGTTGGAAATAGCCGAGCAGGAAGTGTTCGTCGCCGACGCCGCCCTCGTCCTGCATGAGCGTGGCGAGGCGATCGACCAGCCGATTGAAATCGGGCTCATCCTTGAAATAGCGTTCGTGGTCGAATCGCATCAGAATCAGCTTGTCTTGCAGTTCCAGCGCGCGACGCAGCATGGCGCCGCCCGCTTCGTACTCGCCCGTGCCGAGGGCTGCGTGCGCGAAGTGGACGCGCGCGACGGGGTCGGCCTGATCGAGGTCGGCGGCGAGGCGGAAAGAGAGCGCCGCCGCTTCGTAGTCGCCTTGCTTTAAATCGCGCAGGCCCGCTTGAATCGCGCGATCGGCATTATCCATCAACCGCCGCGCGCGAAAGTCCATGTCGATTGCGTTGAACACGCGCCGCGGCAAGGCGACCGCGGGCGGGACGGCCGCCACCGGCACGGGAACGGGGACTGGCACGACCATCGGGGCCGGACCGGTCGCCGGTTCGCGCGAGTCGGCGGCGGGCGGTCCGACATCGTCGGTCGCATCGGCGCCGGCGTCGCCGCTGGGCGGAGCGGCGTAGTAGGGGGCCGGACGCGAACGGGCTGCGTCATCGAGCGTCCACGGGGCGGGAGCGGCCGCCGGCACATTCTGCGCCGCCACGCGGCTCTTTGCGGCCTTGCTCTTGACGGTCGAACGGGCGGCAATCGGCTGCGACGCGGGGGGCCGGCGCAAGGTGGCCTCGATCCGGGCCCGCTCGGCCGCGGAGGGCGGATCGGCCGCCCAAGCCAATAGCCCAGCGCTCGCGAACGCCAACGAAGAGATCCAACCCACTCGACGAAGCATGGCGACTCCCTCGACACGCGTTTTCGTGAAAGCTACCCGTTAATGATACCAGTGTGGGCGAGGGGGCGTTGCAGGTGGGATCGGGAATCGGGTTCAGTTGGGTCGGCGGGGGCAGTCGATAATAGGGGAGCGTGTTTGAAGACACGTTCGCGCGGGGCGCGAAACTTCGACCCGGCATGGCGCGGGTCGCGATCGAAAGAACCTAACTGCTGGAGCACAAGATGTTTATCGCTGCGATCCTGGCGTTTCTCGGGGCTTTGTTCAGCGCGTTTTTCTCGTTTGTTTGATTGGTCGCCGCGCGTCGCGGTGGCCCCCTTGGGTTCGCCAGCGGCCTGCATGCGACAGGCAGGGGCGCTTGCCATACACTTTCGCCGCGCAAGAAATTTCGCGGCGCGGGTGTGTTCCCGCGCTCATTATTGCGTGTATGAGGCGAACGACCGCGAACGTGGGTTTCGCGGCCGGCTGCGCCCCGCCGCGCACTCACCCGTATTTGGAGATGGCTCGATGTTGAGGATTCTGCCCCGCACCCTGATCGCGCTGGCGCTGTGTAGCGCCGCTTTCGCCGAAGACGCCGCCGCGCTGCAGAAGCAGATCAGCGAGAAGGCGAAGGGCATCAAGTCGCTGCGCTGCAAGATGGTCCAGAAGATGGACATGAGCAACGAGCAGTTCAAGATGTCGTCCGAATCGGAAGGGACGATGGAATTCGTGCGCAAGAGCGACAAGGTTTCGCTGATGCGCATGGAGAACAAGGGCAAGTCGATCATGGACATGGCGGGTCAGAAGAACGAGACCGCCACGGAGCAGCTCGTCGTGAGCGACGGCGAATACACCTATTCGCTGACGGATCAGATGGGCGTGAAGAACGCGATGAAGATGAAGCAGCCGGCGGGCGACCCGAGCGACGTCGAAGCCGTGATGAAGGACTTTGACCTCAAGGTTCTGCCCGAAGAGAAGGTCGACGGCAAAGATTGCTGGGTGATCGAGATGACGCCCAAGGCCGGCACGCCGCAGGCGGCCAGCGGCGGCAAGAGCGTGAACTATTATCGCAAGGATTGCGGCTGGATCGCGAAGACCATTGTCATGACGCCCGAGGGCAAGCCGATGATGACGATGGAGTACAAGGACATCGAGATCGATCCGACGATCGACCCGAGCCGCTTCGTCTTCACCGCGCCGCCGGGTGTGACGGTTCAGGAAGGCTGAATTCGGCCCGCCCTCGCGGCGAATTGAGCGAATTTTGTAACGAAAAGAACCCCGCGCCTCTCGGCTGCGGGGTTTTTCATTTGAGTTTCGCGGGGTTTAGCAGCGCGCCTTACGCCAGCGTGACAGCAGCACGCCGTAGCGATCCAGCGTCGTCGGGGCGATTGCCGAGGGCTTGGTCCAGACCGCGAGGTCGAGGCAGTTGTGAGCCGGTGAGGTGGGCAGGCCGCTCTTGGCCAGATCGGCGACGGCGGCCTTGATCACGCGAACTGCGTTGGCCGTGGCGGCGTGAAGGTGGCCGATGATTTCTTCGAGCAGGGCCTGCGGCGTGATGCCCGGCGTGTGAGGCCGCCAGCAGTCGTAGTCGGTGGCGAGCGCGACCATCGCGTAGCTGATCTCGGCTTCGCGGGCGAGCTTGGCCTCGGGCATGCACGTCATGCCGATCAGTTCGGCGCCCCAGCCGCGGTGCATGTGGCTCTCGGCGCTGGTGCTGAAGGAGGGGCCCTCCATGCAGACATAGGTTCCCGCGCGGTGAAAGCGGAGCTCGACCGCCTTGGCGGCCTTGATCAACACTTCGCGCAGCGCGGGGCAGAAGGGCTGCGAAAATTCGACGTGAACCGCCAGGCCTTCGTCGTAGAAGGTCGGCGTGCGGCGAAAGGTCTTGTCGATGACTTGGTCGACGATGACCAGATCGCGCGGGGCGACGTCTTCGCGCAGGCTGCCGACGGCACCGCTGGCGATGATGTGAGTCACGCCGAGCGACTTCAGGGCGTAGATGTTCGCGCGGTAGGGGACCTGCGATGGATTGAAGGTGTGGCCGACGCCGTGACGCGCCAGGATGGCGATGTCGAGGCCGTTCCACTTCACGATTTGGATCGGCGCGCTGGGCTTGCCGAAGGGCGTGTCGATGGTGCGCGAGTCGGCGCTGCTCGCCTCTGAGAGCAGCGCGTCGCCCAAGCCAGTTCCGCCGATGAGACCAAGCATGTATCCGGCACTCCGTTGGTAGCGACCGGCGTCTTTGCCGGCCGACGAATTGTGATGGTTCGCTAATCGTGGACGCCGACGTTGCGGCGTCGGGACACATTCAGCCGCGGCGTGCGATGGGGCGGGCCCAAGACGCCGCTCTCAGAGCCGAGGCGTCTTCGAGCCCGGCGGCCTGCGAGCCGCAGGCCGCTACGGCGCGCGGCTGCTTCTCACTTCTTCCCGTAGGCCCATTGCAAAATGCGGCCTAAGCGCGCTCGCCACGATGTCTCGTGGTGCGCTGCGCCCGGGATCTCTTCGACATGGAGGTCGAGCTTAGCGGATGGGGCCCGCGCGCCCAGGACCTCGGCGAACTTGCGGAACTTCGCCATCGTCGCGGCGCGATCTTCGGCGTTTTTTCCTTCCTCGGTGCCCATGTCCATCCAGATCTTCGCGCCTTCGGGTGCAGGGGCCTTCGCGAGGTAATCGAGGAACGGCTCTTCGCCGCAATGCACCGCGGGCGAAAGGACGAGCGCGGTGCCGAAGACTTTCGGAAACTCGAACACGCCGTAGAGCGACACCGTGCCGCCGAGCGACGCGCCGCCGATGGCGGTGTTGGCGCGGTCGGGGATGGTGCGATAGGTCTTGTCGATCACGGGTTTGATGGTTTCGACCACGAAGCTCAGATACTTCTTCGCGCCGTCGCCGGTCTTCATCTCCTCATCGGCGAAGGGGCTGTACTCGGTCCGTCGTTCGGGCGAGTTGTAGATGGCGACGACGATCATGGGCGGCAACTCGCCGCTTTGGATCATGCGTTGGAGCGTCTCGTCGGCCTCCCATTCGGCGCCGCCAAAGGCCGTCTCCGCGTCGAAGACGTTTTGTCCGTCCTGCAGATAGAGCACGGGATAGCGGCGTTTCGTGTCTTTTTCGTAGTCGGGGGGCAGATAGACGTGGGCCTCGCGAATTTCGCCCGTCTTCTCGTTCAGGATCGTCGGATGCTGGCGAATCTCGCCGACGCGGGTGCTATCGGGGTCGGAATCGGCGCCGCTGGCGGAGGCCGGCTTGATATGTTTGGCGCGGCGCATGGGAATTTCGGTCTGGTCGGCCCAGGTGGCGATGTCGTTGAAAACGATCATCGAGGGGGCGTTTTCGGCCACGACAAGATCGCGATTGGCGACTTCGAATCCGCGCGGGTCTTTCTCGACCGTGCCCCACGACTTCTCGCGCAAAAACTTATAGCTCAGTCCGCTGCCGGCCTGGAGCGGGAGCTTCGTCTCGTAGATCCCGTCGGCGATTTTCTTGAGCGGCCGACCGGCCTCCGGCCATTCGTCGACGGAGGTGGACATGTAAATCTGGTCGGGCTGGGCCGCAGGCGGGCCGGGCGCGACGACGATGAAGCGGACATCGACGTCTTTGGCGCCGGCGGCGATCGTCAGCAGGGAGAGGATTGCGAGGGCGCTTGCGGCGCGCGTATGAAATCGTGTCAAAGCGGGACGGTGAGGCATGTCGTGCATGGGAAACTTCGCGTGTGCCGCGCGGCGCATCGGGGAAACTCCTGCCGGCCCGCGCCCGATCCGGATCACTCGATCGCGCGCGAGCCCCTTTGTTGGATAATCACGCCAAGACAGTCGAGAGTGTAGCGACTGATCGGTCGAGGGAAGCGTGTGCAATTGTCGGGCGGGGGGCGGCTTGAGCGTTGTTAGGGCGCTGCAGCTTGGCCGTTTGCCCCGGCGGCCGGGCGGGGCGCGGGTGCGTAAAAGTCTTCGTCGAATCCCGGAATAAAGTCCGGCTCATTGGCAATGACGTTTTTCAGCAGCGTCGCGCCCGCAAACCGCTCCATCGGCCATGCTTGCTCAACGCGCGGAGGGGCGTAGAGCGTGACCTGGGCGCCCGGCACGCGCAGCGCAGGCTGCGAAGCGCGGAGGTTTTCGAAAACAAGCATGCCACCCCAAATCTCGTCGAAGAGTGTGAGGTTGTAGGCGGACGTTGGGTCGGGGACGAGGAAGACGCGATCGAAACGCGCGTTAAGCGGGAACTCGAATCGCTTTGTACCGCGGGGCCCATAGGGGTCATCGATGGCGGTCACATAGCAGGGGAGTCGGTCATAGGCACCGCCGCGCTCGCCGAACGCGACGAGGTGAACGTCGACGGGAAGGCTTCGGGAAAGGTAGATGAAGAGCGTGATTGCCAGGTCACTCGCGGCGGGCGGGCCATTCGAGTCGCCTTCGCGCGGGCGTTCGAAATAGCCGACGGATATCGCGCGGGGAACCAACTCGTCGGCCCGTTCGCTACGGGTCAGACGAATCCGCGAGACCGGCACCTCATTAACGACTTCGACCTCCGTCTGCAGCACGGCGCCCAAGTCAACGTATTGAGGCGCGCTCGGCGACCCTAGAGCCACGCCGATCCAGATCGGCTGGCGCACGCGGAGCGTGTGACTCCCCGGCTCGCTTGGTGCGGTGTAATAAGTTCTCTGGCAGTAGGACGCGCCGGGGCGGCGTACCGCGCTCGAATGTAGGTAGATGTTGCCGTAGTTGCCGAACGAAAAAAGAGAGCCCTGCTCCTCAGAAATCGGCGCGAGCGATTTGCCGCGAGACTCGACGTTCAATATCCCGCCGGCAAATTGCGGCGGCGTCCCGACGCGCGCCTCGACCTCGGTCTGCAGCATGAACGGCTCGCCTGCGACGATCTTCGCCCGCGTCGTCAGGCGCACGGGCACGACGGCTTGTTTGCGATATAGCTCGACTTGCCCGGGGCTTAGTTGGTTCAACTCCAGCCGGCCGGTCAGATCGGTCAATAATGCCGGTGCTTCCGGCGGGAGCTGCGGCAATCCCTGGACGACGAGGGCGCGGGCGATGAGCCGCGCGACGGTGTCCGGGCGGATCGAAGTTAGCGCCTCGCGCCGCTGCAACTCAGCCAGGGCCGGCGTCGCCGTCGCTCCGCCGGTTTCGACCCACGCGATCAGCCACGATTCCGGCAGATGTTCGATCAGTCGAAATGTTCCGAGCCGCTCCGAGGCCAGCAGTCCGCCGAAGCCGATCGCGAGCAGGAGCGTGAGGACAAATGCACCTTTGGCCCAGGGGCGCTTCGGGCGAACGCCGCGTATCGGGTGCTTTTTGAGCAGCTCGACGCCGCACTCCGGGCAGCGCGCCCCCGCATCGTCGATCGTCACGCCGGTGAGGTTGTAGCGACACTTGCGGCAGAAGGGCGTATCGCCGACGCGGCGGCCGAAGAAGGCGTAGCGCGCCAGCAGGCTCGCCGCGAGCAAGAGCGCCGCACCGATCCACCATGCACCTTGTTCGATCAACATCCGCCCGATTCCTCGCGAAGTGACGCGGAATTCTTACCGACCCCTCGCAGTCTATCGCCCGCTGCGCGACGGCGTAGTGCCTCCAGTCCACCCCTGTCAAATGTCCCGGTCTGCGCCGTCTGCGGCCGCGGCTCGCTTCGCCTCGTATCTGCCGATGATCGTGCCTCTGCCGAAGACTCGGTTTCCTTCTTCTATCTGGTAGTCGAGCTCGAGGGAGAAGTTCGAGTCTCGGAGGTGCGGAAGCATAGGGAAGATGAATCGCTCCTGACGCGGAGGGGTTAGCGGAATGCTCACGATCATGCAGCCGCTCACGTTTCTGATGTGATTGATCGGAGTGTTTGGGGCCTCGTCGAGAAGCAGCCGTACTTTGTCCACAACAAAACGCGGTCGCCACGCCATACCCATCAACAGGTCGACTTCAATGCAGGTCCCAAGGTTCGATTGCCAGAGCTCGGGCAATCGAATTGCCGCTACCTTCGCGGCATTTCGTACGAACCGCTGCGTCTGCGCTTCGGTGAGTTCGCCTGCTGCAAGCCTCTCAGACAAGTTAATCAACAAGTAAAGCAAGAAGCGATCTCGGACTGGAGCCACTGTGGAAATCGCGGCCTGATGGCATAGGCCAGTTTCGATCAGCCGGGTGACCGTTGCCTTCGAGAGCGGCTTCTTCGCCTCGCGCCGTATCAGTTCCCAGAACGCGGCCTGCGCTTCGCGGCCGGTGTCGCGCTCGACTCGCGCGATGAGCCACGATTCGGGCAGATACTCGATCGGTCGGATCTTCCCGAGTCGCTCCGTTGCGATAACAGCGCCGAAGCCGCTGGTGAGAAACAGCGTCGTGACGAACGCGGCTTTCGCCCCAGTTCGCTGCGGTCGCGCGCCGCGAACGGGTGGCTTCTTCAGAAGCTCCGCTCCGCATTCGGGGCAGCGAGAATTCGCCGTGTCGATCGTCACGCCGGTGAGGTTGTAGCGACACTTGCGGCAATAGGGCGTATCGCCGACGCGGCGGGCGAAGAAGGCGAGGCGGACGAGGACTGCGCAGGCGAGAAGG
>JALHOX010000209.1 GCA_022842805.1 Phycisphaerae bacterium
GCTCGAGCGCCGCCGGACCACGCGTGATGGGCACGCGCTTCAAGAGGGCAAAGAGTCGCACAGTGTCGCGCGTGGTCAGGTCGTCGTAGAACGCCAGCTCCTGCGAGACGTAGCCGATCATTCGCCGCGCTGTTTTCCCGAAGCGGCCGGTGTGGATTCCGCCGACGCGGATCTCGCCGCTGCTGTGGTGCAGGCCGAGGATGCACTTGATGATGGTGGTCTTGCCGGCGCCGTTTTCGCCCCAAAGCGCCACGGCCGATCCGGCCCGGATTCGCAGGTCGATGCCGTCGAGCACGGCGTGGCGACCGAACGACTTTCGCAGACCGCTGATGGTGACGATGTCGGCGACGAACAGCGGAGTGTTGGCCGAGGGCGGCGGCGGTGTCATGTGCGTCATGGTTGTTTTCAGGATGGGGAGGTGGGTGGAGCGCGCCGGGCTCTGCGCGCCGGCGAACGCGAGCAACAGAGCCACAAATCCGAGCATCCACGCGGCCCCGGGCGCGAGCGAGCCGCCGGCGCCGCGCGACGCGATGCTGTGTGGCACGTCGACCGCGCGCGTGAGCGGGGCGTCGTCGGTGATCTTGGGGGCGGGTTGCATGATCGGAAATGCCTTGGCCGCCAGCTCGATGGCTTGCTGGGCCGGGCTGTAGATGAACAGCCGCATCTTCGGCTCGCGATCCATCAGGCTCTCGAAGAGGCTGAGCGCCTGATAAGGTCGGTCGCCGATGCCGTCGCCGCCGGCGTCGATGCCGACGTAATCGCTCCAATAGTTGCCGCGCCCCGCGATCGCGAACACGTTGTTACGCAGCTCGCCGCTGCCCAGGATCGCGACCTGCTCGATGTTCTCGACGAAGTTGTTATCGCTGAAGTGGTTCCGCTGCACCGCGGGCAGCATCGCCAGGCCGATGTCGTTGTACGCGACCGTATTGCGGCGAAGCTGGTGCGTGATGTCGGCTCGCGACGGGCTGCTGTCGATGTAGAGACCGACGCGATTGGCGACGATCTGGTTCTCTTCGAGCAACAGTCCGTCGACATCCTTGAGGCCCAGGCCATAGCCGCTCGGGCCGCGATTGCGCTCGAGCAGGTTGTGCCGCATCGTCACATGGCTGCTGTACATCAGAAACACGCCGACCGAGTTGTCCGAAAGGCGGTTCTCTTCGATCACGCCGCCGGACGCGTACATGAAGTGCATGCCGTAGCGGCTGTCGGTGACGCTGTTCCCGGTGAGCTTCACATCCTGCGAATACCAGACGACGACGTCGCGCACGCCGATCAGCTCGTTGCGGTCGACGTGCGTGCGCGGGCTGCTCCAGACGCGGATGCCGTCGCCGCGACGGCCGAGGTCGAGCGGCTTGCCGCGAATGCGATTGCCGCGGACGACCGTGTCGGCGGCGTTGCTGAGCACGACGCCCAGCAGCACATCGTCGAGCGTGTTATCCATCACCGTGGCGCGCGGTGCGTTGATGAGAATGCCGCAATTCTGGCGATCGAGGCTGTCGCCCGAAGCGGTCAGGCGAAAGCCGCGCAGCGTGACGTCGGGTGCGTTGATGCGGACCACGTCGCCCGTTTCGTTGCCGTCGAGGATCGCTTCACCGTCGGCGATGAGCGTGACCGACTTCTCGATCGCGAGCATGCCGCGATAGCGCCCCGCGGGCACGTGGATCGTGGCGTGCGGCTCGGCGGCGGCGATGACCGTCATGAGCGGAGAACCGGCCACGGCGGCGTCGGACGCGGTCGGCGGCTTCGCGTCGTGCACGTCCTGCGCGGCGAGCGGCGCAGCGAACACTGCAAATGCGAGGAGGCAAATTGCATTACGCCATGACATGGGGCACCTCCGAAACTCGCCCCCTGGCGGCACTCTGGGCATCAACGAGCGGTTTATAGGCGCGACGGTGGAACCAGAGTGCGACGAGTGCGACGAATGAGGCCGCGGCAGCGAGCCAGAGGCCGTCGCTGGCGACGGCCACCGTCTTGAATTGGCCGATCGTGCCGACGCCGAGCACGGGCGGAATGAACGGCTTGATCGAACTCGACAGCGCCGCCTTGGGGTCGAGGTTTGTCCCGAACGTCGCGAGCCAGTACTGCAAATCGAGCAGAAAGCCGAGCGGAAACAGCACCGTCGGCAGGGCCAGCAGAGCGGCCCATCGATTGTGAATCAGCATCGCCGCGAGCAGCAGCGTCGCCACCGCGCCAATCAGCATCACCGCGTTCGCCTTTTCGAACTGTGCGGCCTCGCGCAGCGGGCGCATGCCGATGTAGTGATTCAAACCGTCGATTTCGTTTACGTCGCCGCTGATGCCGGTCAGGGTTGCGTAGACATGCAGGCCCTTGGGGTACTGCGGGGCGTGCAGCGTCATTTTCCAGTAGGGCAGAAAGAGCGACGCAACCAGAATCGAGCCGGCGAGCGCCAGGAGCACGCTCGGCAGCAGATAGCGGCCGCGATGCGCGCGGAACTCGTCCATCGGGACGCGCGGGCCGAAGATGTTGTCCACTGCGTTGCTCATGGCGATCTCCACTTGCTGCGGATCACTCCGCGACGGACGGCTCGACTCGGCCGCCCGTCGCGAAATCACAAGGGCTACTTATCGAGCTTCGCCACCGGCTTCGCGCTTTCGGAGTCGAAAGCCGCGGGGCTGGTCGGCTCAATGAGCAGGTAGCCGATCATTTCGAGGTGCAGAGCCGAGCAGAATTCAGAGCAATACCACGGATAGACGCCCGGATTGACCGCATCGAACTCGATCTTGGCGGCTTCGCCGGGTTCGAGGCTGAGGTTGACGTTGTAGCCCGGCAGCGTGAAGCCGTGCGTCGCGTCTTCGGTGCGCTCGGTGTTGGTGATGCGCCAGACGACGTGGTCGCCTTGTTTGATCTTGACGTGCTCGGGCGTGAAGTGGCTACGGTTCGCGGTCATGCGAATCGTGACCTTGTTGCCGTCGCGCGTAATGCCTTCCTTGCCGGCTTGAGGCGCTTCGGGGTCGACAGCCTGCTTGTGCGGATCCCAGCCGACCTCGGGATAGATGGTCCAGGGTTTGAGTTTGTCAGCCTTGATCATCTGCGCGTAGTGCGGCTCGCCCACGCCCAGCGGCATGTCGTAGAGCACTTGCATCTTTTCGCCGGGCTGGCTGATGTCGAGTAGTTGCAGGTTTTGCGGATAGAGCGGGCCGGGATGGAGGAAGCGGTCGATCGACCACTTGTTGAGCGCCACGAAATACTTGCCGTCCGGCGTGTTGGTGTCGCCTTCAGCCGCGCAGACGTGGCCGATGTTGTATTGAACATTGGTTTTCTTCACGAGCGTCCAAGCGGGTTCGCTGTGCAGCGACTGATAGGCGCCGCCCAGCGTCCAGCGCGCAACGGCGCTGTCGAGGAAGAGCGAGGTGTAGGCATAGCCCTTGTCGTCGTAGACGGTGTGCAACGGCCCCAGGCCCAGCTCGACCTGTGCTTCCTTCACCGCGTCGTAGTCCAGCACCGGCACGCCGAACTTGTCGGGCTTCCACTTCTTGTCGGCGATGGCTTGCTTAATGCGGGCGATGCTGTAGATCGAGACGTGCGGGTCGAGCTTGCCGCCGACCACGATATACTCGCCCTTGGGTGTCACATCGACGCCGTGTGGGCTTTTTGGCTCGGGGGCGAAGTAGAGCACGCCTTCGTCGATCAAGGTTTGCAGCGAAATGACGGCGAAGTCGTTCAGCTTCTCGACCTTGCCGGCCTTGAAGACCTCCGCCGCTTTCTTCCAATTGATGATGTGCAGATAGTCGTTGTCGTTCTGGCTCACGCCGGCCTCAAAGGGCGGCTTGCCCTGTTCGACGCCGCCGGTGGCCATCTCGGTGTTGATCGAGTTGCCGAAGCACCAGCCGTCGCTTTCGAGCTTGCCGCAGTCGAAGAGATCCTGCCAGTACGGCGGCAGCTCGAGCGCGAACGACTGCGACGGATCGATGCGGCCCTTGGAGCGCTCAAACTTCCAGAACGTCACATAGCCGCGATATTCCTTCTGATAGTCCTCGATCGCGGCATACTTCCAGCCGCGCGGCGTGCCATACTGGCCGCCTTCGACGACATACTCCGTGTTTGGCGTGACGAAGCAGCCGCCGTGATCGCTGATCGCGACCGGGTTCTTGACGATCTGCTTGGTCTCGTAGTCGCGCAGGTCGATGACCGCGACGCGCGAGTTGGATTTGTCGCCGATGAACAGATACTGGCCGTCGTAGTTGGCGTCGGTCTCGCTCAGCGCCGGATGGTGCGTATCGGCCCAGCGATTGGGTATGCCGTTCACGTCGCCGTCTTTGAGCACCTCTTCGCCCGTGCCGAAGCCGTAGCCCTGCCACGGTTCGGGGGTGAAGACGGCGATGGTCCTGATCAGCCGCATCGAGGGCACGCCGATGGCGAAGACCTGCCCGCTGTGGCCGCCGGAGGCGAACATCATGTACTCGTCGAGCTTGCCGCTGGGCATGTAGGTCTTGAGGGCGGCGACGACGTCGTCAGGCGTCAGGCCGCGCTCTTTGGCGACCTGATCGGCAACGCTGCCGCCGGAATGTGCGACGGTCTTGGCGCTGCCGCCGTCAAGTGATGCGGTCGGAGCGTTTTCGCTCTCTTCGTCAACGATGCGTCTCTCGCAGCCGGCGATCAGCCAGGCGGCGGCGATGGCGGCGGGGACATACTTCCACCGTCTCATGGGGCTCTCCCTTCGGTTGAGGTTGGGGATTTGATTTTGGAGGACTCTTGCAGGAGCGCCGCCAGCGTGCAGCGGCGAAAGGAGTCTTCGATCTGCGCGAACGTCTGGTCGAGCCGCGTAACGGCCGACTCGGCCGCGGCTCCGGGCGCGTGGAAGCCGGCCCGTGCGCGATGAGGACGATCGATGGCGCGGATCAGGTCGAGCACGCACAGTTCCTCGGGCGCGCGACCGAGCGCGAAGCCTCCGCCGGGACCGGGCTGTGCTTGCACAAACTCGGCCCGGCGGAGCGTCTGCAGGACTTTGGCGAGGTAGTTGGCGGGCGCCTGGATGGCGTCGGCGATCTGGTGCGCGGTCCAGGCTCGTCCGGGGTGTTCGGCCAGCCAGAGGCAGGCTCGCACGGCGTATTCGGCGGCATTGGAGAGCATGGCTTTCGCACTCACAGGTATGTGGATATACATATCCAGATATGAGGAGTATCGGACGAATGATCATTCGTGTCAAGCCGCCGCCTGATTTTTTGCGCGATTTCCGCGCTGCGCGCTCAGAAAACTTTGATGGACCGGAAATCGCCTTGACGCGCTCCCGCCGGAGTGGTTCAATCAATGGCGGATGTACGTATCCACATATCCCCAACTATCGCTCGAAGAGGACAATCCGTGTCGAAATTGCGAATCCGCCGCTTGCGCAACACGTTCCTACCGCCCGCCGTCGCGGCCTGCGCCCTGATTGTGATCGCCGCCGTCGTCCCTACGACGATCACCGACTTTCGCCTGCCAGGTACTCAGATTGGTGATGTGTCTCCGGGCGTGATCACGACAAGCGACAACTGCATCGCGTGCCACGCGTACTTCAATCCGAACAGCGAGCCCTATACGAACTGGGCCGGCAGCCTGATGGGCCAGGCGGGCCGCGATCCGCTCTTCTTCGCGCAGATGGCCACCGCCAATCAGGATGTGGCCAACGTGGGCTACTACTGCCTGCGTTGCCATGTGCCGCTCTCGTTCGTCACCGGGCACGCCTACCAGCCCGATGGCTCCTCGCTCGACAATGTCGACCTTGATGGTGTGAACTGCCACTTCTGCCACGCGATGGTCGACCCCATCTACAAGCCGGGGATCAGCCCGCCGGAAGACGAGGCCGTGCTGGCGTCGCTCGCCGCGGTGCCGGGGTTCTTTGGCGATGCGATGTTCGTGCTCGACCCCACGGGAAGCCGTCGTGGTCCGCGGAGCGACTCGCAGGCGATGCACGAGTTCATCCCGTCACAGTTTCACCGCACAAGCGAGTTCTGCGGAACTTGCCACGACGTGGGCAACGTCTGCATCGATCGACAGCCCGACGGCACGTATGCCTACAACGCTCTTGACCTGCAAACCCCGAATCACGACCCGCACAGCCAGTTTCCGCTCGAGCGGACCTACACCGAATGGAAGCTCAGCAGCTTCGCAAATGGGGGCGTGAACGTGCAGGGGCGCTTCGGCGGCGCAGGCGCGACGACGGTCAGCACCTGCCAGGATTGCCACATGCCGGTCGTCTCCGGGCGGGCCGCGAGCATGGGGCCGGACCGCGCCGACATCAAGCGGCACGACTTCGCGGGGGCGACGGCCTGGGTCTTGGAGACCATCAAGCTGCTCTACGAGAACGACCCCGCGGTTGATCCAACCGCGATTGACGGCGGCATCGCCAAGGCCGTCGACATGCTGCAGCGCGCCGCCTCACTCGAACTTGTTCAGTTCGGCGGAACGCTGCGCGTGCGCGTCATCAACGAAAGCGGCCACAAGCTACCGACCGGACACATCGAGGGGCGGCGCGTCTGGGCGAGCGTTCGCATGTTCGACGCCGCGAACGTGCTGATCCGCGAGTATGGGCACTACGACGCGGCGGAAGCCGAGCTCGATGAAAACTCGATCCGTGTTTATGAGATGCACGTTGGACTCAGTCCGGCCGCCGCGGCGCTGACCGGCTACCCGGCGGGCGTGACGACGCACATGGCGCTGGCGGACACGATTGAGAAAGACACCCGAATTCCGCCGCGGGGATTCAACAACGCGACCTACGCCGCCGGCGGTGCGCCGGCAGTGGGAATCCATTACGCCGACGGACAGCATTGGGACGATCAGTATTTCTCGTTGCCGTCCGGCGCGGTGCGCGCGGAGGCAACGGTCTACTACCAAACCGCGACGCGGCACTACATCGAGGCGCTGCTGAACGGCAACACGACCGATCAATGGGGACAGATTCTGCATGACCTCTGGCTGCAGACCGACAAGGCGCCGCCAATTGCGATGGTGACGCGCTCGATTGGCCTCGCCGGGTTCCTCGTCGGCGATCTAAATTGCGACGGCGTCGTTTCCGTCGGCGACATCGGCCCTTTTGTGCTTGCGCTCACCGACGCGGCCGCCGACGCGAGCCAGTTTCCGCATTGCGCACTGCCTCATGGCGATGTCAATGCGGACGGCTTTGTGACGGTCGGCGATATAGGCCCGTTCGTGGCGCTTCTGGTCGGATCATAGGCCGGGCAGCACATCCCGACGACGCTCCGACGTGAGTCAACGGAGATCTCGAATTGCAGCTGTGCGGCCGGTCGCCTTTCGGGGCACGATGATTGTTCGATTACAGCCACGGCACTCTGCCTGACGACCCGAGCGAGCGGTCGTGGGACGTTGGCGTCGACGCGAACGGCTTCGCACCGCTGAGCCTTGATGATGTCGCGGTCGTGATGTCGCGAAAGCACTTCACGCCGCGAAATCACCACCGCTCGCGCTGAGCAGATCGCACCGCCGGAGCCGGCCTCCCGGCGGACAGCCATAGATTTCCCCGCATACACATCTCGGTGGACGAGCGGCCTTGCCATCCTGGCGGGTGGTCGGCTCACTCGTGCCTCGCAATCCGAACGAGGAACCACCGATGGACGCAATCGACAACGTTGCCGAACTATCTCCGACCGACCGCCGCCGCGAAGTCGCGGCGTTGCTGGCCCAAGGCGTCGCCCGCTGGCGCAAGCGGGAAAAAGCGGCCGGGTTCATACCTGCCCTGGATTCTCTCCCAGCGCCCGAGAACCGACTTGAGCTTTCCGGCGAGTCGCCGCTCAGTGTGCCCACGGCCGGACCGCGAGGTTAGCGGCGGCCGAGAAGGAGAGACTACATGGCATACTTTCCACCGCCCGAGGGTGCGACGATCGACGTCGCGGTCGAACTGGAGCAGTTGGCTGCACTCAGCGTCGGCGGACTGCACGATCGTTACGCCGAGGTGTTCGGCGAAAAGCCGCGCAGCCGACATCGGCAGTATTTGATGCGCCGGATC
>JALHOX010000210.1 GCA_022842805.1 Phycisphaerae bacterium
ATACCGCGTGCAGCAGGGCAAGTACATCGCCCAGATCTCCGTCGTCGGTCTGAGCCACATGGTGCAGATCACCTGCGGCTCCCGGACCGTCGTCGAGTACGTCGGCCGCGAGACCGAGTTCCTGCCCAGCCGCGGCGTCGTCACCCGCTTCCGCCTCAAGGGCGAACGCGACCACGAGCGCAAGCTGCCCGAGGGTGGTTGTTACATGGTCAGCTCGCAGGTCGAGACCATGGACGAAGCGCTCTATAAGTCCGTCCACACCGACCTGCTCCGCCACGCCGGTAGGCGCGGCTGGCTCCACAAGCACGACGAATGGGCCGACGGCGATCTCGCGCCCTTCACCCACCTCGACCACGAAGCCCGCGATGGCGAGTTCCACGTGTACGCCTACCACACCTTCCCGCACGAGCGGACGCTGGTGAAAACGCAGTCGATTTTTGAGCTGCGCTAAACGCCGTTTCTAGGTCGGCTTCGCAGTTAAGAACTAAATCGAAAAAGCGGGCACTCGGCCCGCTTTTTTCTTTTGTACCAACGGCCAACGAACCCCGCCCGTGCGCTCTGCGAGTTATCCGCGGAGGTAATCGCTGAAGTTGTCGACGTGATTCTGAAAAACGTCTTCGTCGATCGGGCCATAGCCCCCGCCGTAGTAACCGCTGTCGTAGTACCCGCCGTCGCCATAGCCGCCGCCGGTGCCATACTCGTCGCAGCCGGTGGTGACGCCGATCGCCGCGAGGACCAGCAGGAGCACGCCGCAGAGCTTCAGGTTGTTGATGTTGTTGGCCACGGTCGTTTCCTTTCGCGTTCTTGTTTTTCGCGCGGCTCGTGGGAGCGGGCCGCGTTCAGGGAGAGATAGGCCGGGCGCGGTGGGGTTCTGACGAAATCGCGTGAAATGCGGGTGGGGGAGTTGGATGGCGGGGATTATCTGACAAAAGTGCGTGCTCGCGCCATTCCGGCGACTCGGCGAATGAAATCCGCCCAACCCACAGGCGCGTGAATCACCCCGCCCACCCGTCGCTTGGGTTCCGTGCGGCCCGGTTGGCTCCCACCGACCTGCCGCGTCGCCTCAGCGCGAAAGGAACTGTCCATGAAATCATATTCCAAGGGACTCGTCGGATTTGCCCTGTCGTCGATCGTGCTCGCCGCGTTGTTCGGCGGCTGTCCACCCGTGCCCGATCCTGATAACTCCAACGACAACGGCACAACCAACGCCAATCAGTCGGACGACTCGAATCGCAACGTGAACTCCGGCGATGTCATCGACGGCAACGCGAATGACAACGCGGGAACCACGACCAACGGAAACGACAACTCCGACGGCTCGACCAACTCCAACGACAACAGCCCGCCGCTCGATTCGGCGACGCCCGCCAGCGGCGTAGCGCTGAATGCACTGCTGCGGGCGTCAACCACCAAGGCCGAGATCTGCTTCGATAAGCAGGTTCCCTGCTTCGTCGATGCAAACGTGCCGCTGCCCGATCCGTCGGGCGGCGAGCCGGTCCTCGGGGCGCTCTCCTTTTTCGATGCCTACAAAGACCTCTATCGCTTTGAAGAGCCCGGCTCGCAGCTCTTTCTGATCCGCGCGACCACCGACGCCGACGGCGATCACCTCTTCTTCGGCCAGCAACGCGACGGCATCGTCGTCTACGGCGCTGAGCTGGGCATCCACATCCGCGAAGGGCGGATGGTCGGCACCATCGGCCACTGGCTACCCTCGATTCCGTTCTTCGAGCCGATGGTGCTCATGGGCGACTCCGCCCAGATCATCGCGGCCGCGTCGCTGGGGCTTTATGTGGAGGCCGCCGAGGGCGTGCCGACGCTGGAGTATTTCAACGCGTCGCTGCTGGGCGCGGGCGAAGATCGCACGCGGCTCGTCTGGCACGTCGCGGTGCGCGGCAATTGCGATTCGTCGGGCGGCTGCGAGCTGCGCGAGTTTCTGGTCGACGCACATACGGGCGAAATCGCCTGGGAGCTGCCGACCAATCAGAGCTGCGACAAAGACTTCGACATTCAGACGGCCAACAACAGCAACTCGACGTCCTGCTGGGATTCACCCTTCGAGACGGCCGACGACGATTGGTTTGACGAAGACGGACTGAACTGCGGATTCCTCGGGCTCGATTGCCCCAACCCCAGCGTCGAGGGCCAGCGGGCATACGCACTGGCCCACCGCACCTGGGATTTCTTCCGCAACACGTTCGGACGCTGCGGCTGGGACGGCGGCGGCGGACAGCTTGAGGCCATGGTGCATGTCGGGTTCAACCCCAACAACGCCAGCTATGACCGCGGCTGCGACCACATGAAATTCGGCAACGGCACCGCCGTCGACGACATCTTCGCCCATGAGTTCACCCACGCGGTGATTCGCTACACCAGCGGTCTGATCTACGCCAATCAGTCCGGCGCGCTGAACGAAAGCTACGCCGACGTGCTGGCCGCATTCATGACCGACGACTGGCGGATCGGCGAGGCCAGCTCGCTCGGACAGCTCCGCGACATGACCAATCCGCCCGCCTTCGGCGACCCGGATCACATGTCGATCGGCATCGGGTATCAGCCGCTCCCGGCCAACAACGACAACGGCGGCGTCCACACCAACAGCGGCATCCCCAACAAGGCCGCGTTCCTGATCGCCGACGGCGGCACACACAACGGCTTCACGATCGCGGGCATCGGCCGGGCGAAGACCGCGCAGCTCTACTACACCGTCGTCACCTCGCGGCTGAGCAGCAACAGCCAGTTGCTCGATGCTCGCAATGCGACCGTCGCTTTGGCCAAAGACTGGCGCGCCCGGAATGTGAATGGCTTCAGCCGCCGCGATGTCTGCAGCGTGATCAATGCCTTTGCCTCGGTCGGCCTCGGAGCGCGCGACAGCGATTGCGACGGGCTGGACGACGTCGAAGACCCCGATACGGACGGCGACTTTGTCCCCAACGGTCGAGACAACTGCCCGACGATCCTGAATCCCTATCAGGAAGACAACGACGCGGATGGCCAGGGCGACGCCTGCGACGCAGACGACGACAACGACACCATCCCGGACGGCGTCGACAACTGCCCCTTCCGCGCCAATCCGGGCCAGGGCGATCGGGATGGCGACGGCGTGGGCGACACGTGCGACAACTGCCCCGACCTCGTCGAGCTGTTCCCCGGCCCCGGTGGTCGACTGATTCGCTTCGCGAACCCCGATCAAACCGATACTGATGGCGATGGCCAGGGCGATCCGTGCGACCTGGACGACGACAACGACGGCGTCGTTGACCTCGTCGACAACTGCCCCAAGCAATCGAACGCGGATCAGACCGACTACAACGGCGACGGCATCGGCTTCGCTTGCGACGCGCGCGAGCAGGAAGCGTTCCGCCGCGAAGACACGCCTCCGCCTTCGAGTTGGTTCAAGATCAAGCTGTGCGCAGGCGGCTGCCCCGACTGGCTGGTCTCGCGCTACGAATCGGTGATCAACGTCGTGCTGCCGTCGGATGTGAGCGCGTCGATCGTGGATCGCTACGGTCGCGTGGTCGGCAAACCGACGAACGTGAACATCGGCGACGGCACGAGCGAATGGACCTTCGAGTTTTCGCCGGACGTATCGTTCCAGCACCGTTTCCCGGCGAACGCGAACCGATTCAACCAGAACCTGCCGCGCGAAAACGGTCGCGCCGTCTTCCAGGCGTCGGAGTACTTCATCCGCAGCCGCGCCGTCAACGCGAACCAGCAGCCGATCCCCGTGCTGCCCATCTCAGTGACGGAGGGGCCGCTGCAGTTGCGGTAATGGATTGATCGCATCTCAGTCGAGCATGCGTCGCGGCGGCGATCGGCGGGCTTCCCGGTCGTCGCCGCTGTTCTGTTTCTCGCGGCGCGCGGTCCGCGTCACCCCGCATTCGGCGGATTCGGCGTCCGATAGGGCGGCGGGCCGAGTCGCGGGCGATCGGGCGTTCGCGCGGGCGGTGCGGGGGCCGTCGGCGGTTCGTCGGCCCAGCCGCCGCCGCCGGTGCGGGTTAACTCCGCCAGCGAAACATAGTCGTTCGAGCGGACCGCGACCTGCGTCCGCTGAGCAGGTTCGGCCGAGACCGGGTCGCGACCGAAATCATCGGCCGGGCCGTAGCCCTCAGGCGGCGCAGCGGCCGTTTCGCGCTGCACAGCATGAGCCGCGAGAATCGCGGGCACGATCCAAGCCCAGCGCGCCGCCGAGCCCGGTTCGCTCGCCAGAAACGCCAGCGTCAGCGTCGCCAGCAACGCGCCCGCGAATTCGCCAAATCCGGCATCGCGCCGCACCAGCAGTCCCAGCGCCATCACCAGCGCGCAAAGAATTGCGATGATCTTCATCGCGCGCCGCGCCGCGTCGACGCGGCTGGCCATTCCGCCGGGCTCCAGCGACCAAGCCCGCCACGTGCTCGGCTCAACGGCGCCATCCGCCGCCCCAACCGGCGCCGCCGGCAGCCACGTACTCTCGATCACCGTGCGAATCGCCGCGAAAAAGCGCGTCTTATCCGGCGCGGCGGCCAGATCGACCCGATACTCCGATTGCAACACGTCCGCCGCGGCCCCCTCCGCGGCGATGTCGGTATAGAAAACCGCGTGCGGCGCCACGCCATCGGGCAGCACAAACTCCGGCAGCCCCTTGCGCCGAAACGCTGCTTCTAGGCTCAGGTCTTCCTGTTCCAGCAGCTTGCGCAACATCGGCGCAGCAAAGCGCGCCGCGAATCGTGGCCGGTCTTCGCGCTCGTCGATCGAAATCTGCAACACCTGACCATCCGCGGAAAGCGTGGCGCGAAACCGCGGCGGAAGATCGGCCGCCGCCAGCACGCCCCGCTCGCGCGGCAGCGTGGGGCGGACATGATTGGCAAAGACAAAGCCGAGGGCGGCAAAACCCAGCAAGAGCCCGCAGACCGTGCCGACAAGCGCCGCGCCGCGCCGAAGATGAAACGCGAGCATCAGCGGAATGCCCAGCCACAACCACGGGCACGAAACACCGCCCAGCGTCAGGCATAGCGCCGAGAAGAACGACCCGACCCACGGCACAAACAGGAACGCCAGCGACCAGGCCAGCAGCGTCGCCGCGAGTAGCAGCTCCGTATCGCCAAAGCCCTCGCGCACGCCGGGAAACAGCAGAAAAATCGCCGCCAGCCCGGCGCCCAGCGAGCGCGCCCCGCAGCCCACGCCGATGATGAACAGCGCGATCGTCGCCAGGCAGATCAACAGCGCGTTCGCGCCGCGCAGCGCGGTCGCGTCATAGCGCACCGGCGGATCGGCCGGAAAGACAATGGTGCGCTCCGGCGCCATCGGCCCTTCGGCCAGCGGCACATCGGGCAAAACAGCGGGCTGGGTCACTTTCAACACACCCGCCACGAACGAATACAGCAACGGGCCGCGCGAGTCGTGACCCGGAAAATCGCCATAGGGCAGCGCGCCGCTCTCGAGCATCCCCGTCGCGCCGATAAAGCCGTCGTGCATCGCCGGCGGAATCAGACCCGTCGCGACGCTGCGGCCGGCCAGCAATAGGCCGACAAACGCGAAGACCACCACCGGCCCGCCAAGCGCCGCGCGAGAGAGCCGCGCCGGCCGCGCCCCGCTAAAGAGCAGAATGCCGCGGATGAGCCAATACAGCGCGATCAGCGGGAACAGCGAGATCGCCCACCAACTCCACGAATGCCCCCCGACGCCGCGCTGCGAGCCATCGAGATCGCGCAGCACAAACAAGATCGCGGCGCCCGCCAGCGAAATGCCGTCCAGCGACGCAAGGCTCAACGGATTCCGCGCCCGCAACGTCAGCGCAAGGATCGCGATCGCCGCAAACCACGAAAGCTGAATCGGGTTCGGCTCGGGCCAGATCGGCAGATCCCGCCAGCCGACCGCCGGCGCCGAAGTCGCCACGCCCGCCGCGGCGGCCGGGTCGCTCGATTGCATCGCGGAGGCCGTGGCGCAAACGACCGCGAACAGACCCAGCACAAGGAAGAGTCTCTCCCCGATCGTCCGACGCGTGCCCGCGCCGCTGCGCTGATTCCTCTCGGCGTTCGCCATCGTGCGGGGTCTCCTCTCGCGCCCGGCGGCGCGGGTCGGCGGCAATGTTCGTTTTACGCCATGCTCGACGCAGGTACTATATCGGGCCATGAGCACCGCTCCGGCGAACACGAATACCGACAGTTCGGCCCGCCGTCGCAGCCCCTGGCCGCTCGCGCTCGGCGGCGCAGCGATGACGATCGCGGCGGGCGTCTCATTCATGTTCCTTCTGGAAGTGCCCTTTATTCGCAATAGCGGCATGCCGAACTTTGCCCTGATGGTGCTGGGCTGCCTGCTGGCGATCGCCGCACTCGGCCGCCGGCCCCGCTGGCCGGGGGCGTTCGCAACGCTGCTCTCGGCCGGCTTCACCGGCCTATTCGGCTACGGCATTTATCTTCACGGCCTGCCCCAGCCGGCCAACGCGACGATCGCGAGCAGCTCCCCCACGCAGTTTGAGTTGGAGCTGATCGACAGCGACGATAAGCCCGTGCGCCTGCGTGATTACGCGGCGAAGGGGCCGATCCTGCTCGTGTTCTATCGCGGGTTTTGGTGACCGTTCTGCGTGGCGGAGCTCCGAGGTCTCGGGGCGGTTAACGAAGAGTTGGGCAAGCGGGGCGGAACGGTGATCGCCATCTGCGCCGACCCGCCGGCGAAATCGCGCGATGTGCGCCGCAAGAACAAGATCGCATTTCCGATCCTGAATGATCCGGGCCTGAAGCTCTCGCGGGCGTTCGGATTGCTGCACGAAAAGGGCAGCCCGACGGGCGAAGACATCGCGCTGCCGGCACAATATCTGTTCGACGCAAAGGGCGGCAAAGTCTGGGAGTTCCACAGCACCCGTGCGAACGAGCGCGTCGATCCCAAGCTCGTACTGGCCGAGATCGCCAAGCTCTGATCGACGCTGCGAACGACGCTAACGAGCCGCGGGCTTCAGCCCGCGCGGTCGCATCGCTTACGCAGTCTCGCGCCGCGCGCGACGAAGCCACCCATCCAGCAAACGTGTTTCACGTGAAACACATCTGCCCGACGCAAACGGGATGCCGGACGGGGACGGCGTGGCGAACATTGGCGGATTTGGACTTGCTGGGCGGGTAGCACTGTTTAAGTGTGCCACTGCTCTTGACCAGTGTTCTTCGGAGTGCCGCGGGGCGCTGCCAACTCCGCGCACGTTCGGAAGCTCAGGAGCGCGTAGGGTGGGCCGAGCCCACCTTTCCCGCCTCCACTCGCCATCGCCGCCCCGGCAAACCCGCCCATTCCCCACCAAACCCTGCCAATCCCCCACACTCTCCCCGCCCGCCCCTCGCTTCGCCGCCAAACCCCGCAACGATTCCCACAGGATCCCCGCGCCCGCCGATATCACGGGCGCGGATTGCAATAGGTAGGGCAGGCCGCGGTACTCCGCGCCCTGCCTCTTGATCGCACCAACCGAACGACTCTCACAAAAACGGAGGTGTCCGGCAAAAAAACTCTGTGCGTCCCGCGCACGCGGCGCAAGAAGCTCCAAATCCAACGGCAACATCGGCGACCCGCCGGCGTAACGCCCAAGGACAAACAGCCGACGGCGCCGCGTGCCGAGCGACGAGCCGCACCGCACAACCCAACCGAAACCCCGCGTAGCCGCGCGGAGAATTGGAAGGGGCGCGCGGCAAAGTTGTCATCGTCTGACAACTGTTTCGGGTGCCATGCCGACGGCTTTCGCGTCGGCATGGATTCGTAGGGTCCGCTGTGCGGACCTCTTACTCCCACCCGCGCAGCTCGCGCTCAGCGGACCCAGGCCATTGCATTCGCCAGAATGCGACGACCTGCATTTTCTTTTCTGACTTGCTCTCGTCGCCGCAAGGCGCCGAAAGCAATGGCTAGCCGCCGCGATTCCGCGCCTCACGCGCGGCGGCGAACAAAGCGTGAGGCTCTGCAGCCGCCCGCGG